>NZ_JBJGYX010000002.1:0-161547 GCF_054050195.1 Geodermatophilus sp. SYSU D00710 | reverse complement strand
CCCCCCCCCACCCCCCCCCCCCCCCCCCCCCCCCCCCCCCCCCCGCCGCCCGCCCCCCCCCCCCCCCCCCGCCCCCCCCCCCCCCCCGCCCGGCTGCTCGTCGTCGTCCTCGGCGTGCTCGCCGCACTCGGCCTCGCCGGCCCGGCGGCCGCGCACGTCGGCGGGGAGGCGGCCGGCAGCGACTTCGACGGCCGGGTGACCGCCGTGGAGCCGGCCGTGCCCGGGGTGTCGGTGCGGGTGCTGGACTTCGGCGACGCCCTCGAGCTGGTCAACACCACCGCCGCCGAGGTGACGGTGCCCGGCTACTCCGACGAGCCCTACCTGCGCATCGGTCCCGACGGCGTCTGGCGCAACGCGCACAGCCCGGCCACCTCCATCAACCTGGACCGCTTCGGCCGGGTGACCCTGCCCGCCGACGCCGACCCGCAGGCCGAGCCCGAGTGGGTGCAGGTGTCCACCGAGCCGCAGTACACGTGGCACGACCACCGCACGCACTGGATGAGCGAGGAGCAGCTCCCGCCGGCGGTCGCGGCCGACCCGGGGCACGCGCACACCGTCTTCGACTGGACGGTGCCGATGCGGCACGGCGACACCGCGGTGACCGTGCGCGGCGAGCTCACCTGGGAGCCGCCGCCCTCGCCGCTGCTGGTCTGGTCGCTGTACGCCGGGCTGTTCGCCGCCGTCGCCGCGGCCGGGCTGGCGGGACGCACGCCGGGGCCGCTGGGCTGGGCGCTGGCCGCCGGGGCCGCCGCGGCGCTGTGGCACGCCGCGGCCACGCCGGAGCCCGCGGTGACGGTGTCCTCGCACGCCGCGGCCGTGGTCTCGGCGCTGCTGCCGGCGGTCACCGCGGCGCTGGTCGCGGCGTTCGGCGTGGTCTCCGCCCGCCGCGGCCGGGGGGTGGTGGCGGGCCTGTGCGCGCTGGTCCTCGGCTGGCTGCTGCTGGTGCAGGGCCTGCCCGACGTCGACGTGCTGTGGAGCGCCAACGTGGCCGGCGCCGGTCCCGCGGTCCTCGCGCGGGCCGCCGTCGCCGTCCTGGTGGCCGGGGGAGCGGGGCTGGTCGTCGCCGGGCTGGGCGCCGTCCGGCGCTTCCGCGACCCGGAGCCCGCCCGCCCCGCGCCGGAGCCCCAGCCGACCGGCTGAACGAAGGCCCCTCCCGGCATTGGAAGCAATCCCCACGTCCTGAGCCGCAGAACGTGCGGATTGCTTCCTATGCCCGGAGAGGGTCTACACGGTGCCGTCGGGCACCGGGTGCAGGTGGCTGCGGGCGGCAAGCATCGCGTTCGCCCGGTCGAGGTCGGCCTCGAAGTCCACCTCGACCGCGGTCCAGCGCGAGATGTCCAGCGGCCGGAACCGCAGGCCGGCCTCGGCGACGGCGGTCTCCATGCCCCGCTCGAAGTAGTCCTGGTCGCCGCAGGCCTCCAGGTGCTCGATCAGGACGGCCTTGTCCGCCGAGGAGACGTGGTTGATGCCCACGGCCTCGCCCAGACCGCCCTGCACCGTCTTCGACAGCCCGTCGATCCAGCCCTGGGCGTCGAGAGTGTACTTGACCTCCTCGTCGCCCACCACCGAGGTGTCGACACAGACGAAGCTCTGGTCCGCCTCCAGCGCCGGTACCACCGCCTCGAGCACCGCGGCGTCGAAGACGACGTCGCCGTTGAGCCACAGCACCCCGCCGGGACCGGTCGCCCGCAGCCCGCGCAGCAGGCTCTTGCTGGTGTTGGTCCGCGCGTAGTGCGGGTTGTAGGCGAACCGGAGGTCGGGCACGGCCTGCATGACCTGCTCGCACTGGAAGCCGACGACGGCGGTGACGTCGACCGCCGGGCCGAGCACCTGCCCGAGGGTGTCGAGCTGGCGCTGCAGGATGCTGCGCCCGTCGTGCAGCGGCGTCAGCGGCTTGGGCAGGGGGCGGCCCAGGCGGGTGCCCATCCCGGCGGCCAGGACGACGACCTGGACGGGGCGGGGATCGGGCCGGAGCGCCGGGCGCGCGGCGCGCGTGGTGAAGCCGCGTGCCGGAGTGGTCTGCGTGAGGTCAGCGGTGCGCACTGTCGTCCCCTCCTCGGGTCGTGGGTGCCGCGCCGGCGGAGGTGCCGCCCGGCGGGAAGAACAGGTCGAGGACGCGCTCGGTGGCGTGCCCGTCCTCGAGGGAGGTGTAGGTCTCCCGGAACGACCGGTACCGGTCGGCGTGCGCCGCGGCGACGGCGTCGAGGTCGGCGATGGCCTTGACGAGCTCGGCGCTGCTCGACAGCAGCGGCCCGGGCGCGATCTCCTCCAGGTCGACGTAGAAGCCGCGCAGCCGGTCGCGGTACTCGGCCAGGTCGTAGGGGAAGAGCAGGACCGGCCGGCCGGTGATCGCGAAGTCGAACATCGTCGACGAGTAGTCGGTGACCAGCACGTCGGCCGCCAGGTACAGGTCGCGGATGTCGGGGTAGGACGAGACGTCGCGCACCGGCAGTCCCTCGATGGCCTCGAGGCGGCTGGAGACCATGTTGTGCAGCCGCAGCAGGAGCACGTGGTCCTCGCCCAGCCGCTTCGTGAAGTCCCCGAGGTCGACGGGGAAGTCGAAGTCGCGCTCGCCCTTCCCCTCGAACACCAGGTCGTCGCGCCAGGTCGGGGTGTAGAGGACGACCCGGGTGTCGGCTCCGATGCCGAGTGCGGACCGCACCGCCGCCCGCACCTCGTCGCGCCGCGGGCTGGAGAGCAGGTCGTTGCGCGGGTAGCCGGTCTCGTGGACCGGCCCGCGGAAGCCGAACGCCTGGCGGAAGCGGGCCGTGCTGTACGCGTTGGGCGAGAGCATCGCGTCCCAGCGGGCGATGTCGTGCTCGAGGTAGGCCAGCCGGCCCTCCGGCGCCCAGAAGACGTCGTTGTGGATCCGCTTGAGCGGGGTGCCGTGCCAGGTCTGCAGGTAGAAGGCGTCCGGCCGCTTCTCCCAGTCCAGTGGCACGTGGTCGTTGGAGACGACGACGTCGGCGGCCTCGAGCGCCGCGATGCTCTCCGGGCTGCCGAACGGGACGGTCCCGACGCCGGCGGGGAACGCGCCCTCGGCGACGGGCGCGGTCAGCCAGGTGTGCGTGACGTCGTCGCCGCGCGCCGCCAGGGCCTCGTAGATCGCGCGCGGGCTGTCGGAGAACAGGCCGCGGAAGCTGGTGTAGACGATCCTCATCGACCACCTCCGGTCAGGACGGGCAGCAGCGTGTCGGCGAGCTCCTGCCAGGACGAGACGACGGCCAGCACCCCTGCCTCGCGCAGCGCGGCCTCGCGGTCGGCGCGCTCCGCGGGCTGGACGAACAGCAGGTTGCCGACGGTCGGGCAGCCGGCGCGCACCGCCGACAGGGCGCCGGGGACGGAGTCCTCGACGGCGAGACCCTGCCCCGGCGCGATGCCCAGCTGCGCGCAGGCGTGCAGGTAGACGGCCGGGTCGGGCTTGCTGGTCGGTGTCGGCAGCGAGTCCTCGGCGCTGAACCGCACCGCCGGCGGGATCAGCTCGTCGAGGGCGGTGGCGGTGAAGCAGGCGGCCAGCCGGGCCAGGGCGCTCGAGCTCACCGCGGCGAGCCGCAGGTGCGGGGCGAGGGCGGTGAGGGCGGCGGTGGTCGGCTCGTGCGGGCGCAGGTGCTCGCCGAGGTACGCGGTGACCGCGCGCTTCTCCTCGGTCACCCACGGCTCGACGTCGACCTCGGGCCGGCCGGCCTCCGCGGCCAGCCGCCGCGACGTCGTCCGGAAGTTCATGCCGGTGGTGGCCAGCCGCAGCTCCTCCGGGGTGAACCGGCGCGCGTCACCGAGGTCGGCGAGGAAGCGGTTGGTCACCTCGGCCGAGGCCACGAAGGCCGGCTCCTCGGAGGGGAAGAGGTTGCCGTCGGCGTCGCAGAGCAGGGCGGTGAGGCCGGCCACGACGTCCCGGGGGAGGACTGCCGTGGCCGCCCCGCCCGCGCGGGGCGGGGTCACCGATCGCTCGCGGCGGTGCGGGCGGAGACGGCCGTGGCGGCGGCGACGGTGGCGCGGGCGCCGTCGTGCGCGAGCCGCCGCAGGACGGCCGAGAGCTCCTCGGGGAACCCGGGGACCGACCCCAGGTCGCCGAGGACGGACCGCTCGGCCAGCAGCGGGCCCGGGTCGGTGCCGCCGGCCAGGGCGAGGGCCTGCAGGCGCGGACCGTGGTCGTCCTCGACCGGCAGCGGCCTCCCGGCGTCGTCGGTCCGCTGCAGGTAGCCGATCCAGCCGGCCAGCGCGAGGGTCAGCAGGCCGTGCGGGCGCCCCTCGGCCAGGGCCTGGCGCAGCGAGGGCAGCAGGTGCTGCGGCAGCTTGGTCGAGCCCCGGCGGCACAGCCGGGACAGCCGGTCGGCGATGGCGGGGTTGGCGAACCGCTGCACCAGCGTGGCCTTGTACTCGTCGAGGTCGATCCCCTCGGGGCAGGGGATGAGCGGCGTGACCTCGTCGTCCATGAGGTGGCGGGCGTAGGCGGCGAAGACGGGGTCGCCCATGAGGACGTCGATCCGGTCGTGGCCGGCCAGTGTGCCGAGGTAGCCCAGCGCCGAGTGGGTGGCGTTGAGCAGCCGGGTCTTCATGAGCTCGTGGTCGGTGACGTCGCGGACGAACCGCACGCCCACCCGGTCCAGCGGCGGGCGGCCGTTGCAGAAGGCGTCCTCGACGACCCACTGCGAGAACGGCTCGGTGACGACCGGCCAGCGGTCGTCGACGCCGTACCGGCGGGCCACCGCCGCGCGCTCCTCGGGGGCGGTCTGCGGGGTGATGCGGTCGACCATGCTGCTGGGGAAGGCGACGCGGTCGGTGATCCAGCGGGCGAGCACCTCGTCGCGACGCGCGGCGAAGCCGACCACCGCGGTGCGCGTGGCGTCGCCGTTGCGGTGCAGGTTGTCGCATGAGAGGACGGTGAACGGCGCGGTGCCGGCGCGCCGGCGGCGGTCGAGGGCCTCGACGAGGAAGCCGAAGACCGTCCGCGGCGTGCCCGGGGAGGCGAGGTCGTGCCGGACGTCGTCGTCGGGGGTGAAGGCCCCGGTGTGCGGGTCGAGCAGGTAGCCGGCGTCGGTGATGGTCATGGTGACCACCCGGGTGCGCGGGTCGGCCAGCCGGTCGAGCACGGCAGCCGGCGCGTCCGGGGCGAACAGGTAGTCGGTGAGGACGCCGACGACCCGGGCCCGCTCGCCGTCGGGGCTGCGCTCCACGACGGTGTAGAGGTTGTCCTGCGGGGCCAGCGCCTCCTGCATGAGCCGGTGCCGCAGTCCGACCCCGACGACGCCCCAGCCGCTGGAGATGCGGCGCTCGGCGACCTCGTCGAAGTAGGTGAGCTGGTGGGCGCGCGAGAAGCCGCCGACGCTCAGGTGCACGACGGCGGGGACGAGCGCCGCGCGGTCGTAGGTGGGGACGGTGAGCCGGGACCCGTGCTGCTCGAGCGTGGCGGCGGTCAGCGGCCGGATGCGGACGACGGGTGCCACCGCCGGCTCCGCGGGTGCCGCCGGGCTCCGCGGGGATCCCCACGGAGGACGCTCGGGCTGCGCCATCGAGGCATCGGTCCTTCCTGTCGGTGGTCGTGCCGGGGCGCGACCGGTCGCACCGCCGTCAGGGGTGCCTGCGGACCGCGCCGGGGAACGGATCATGGGATCACGCCGCCCGGTACGACTGCCGCCCTGGGGGGCGGCGGCCGTCGGCTGCGGCGACGTCCATCGGCGTGTCACTCCGGGCACCGGCGTGGCGGGCACGCAGGCGTCGGCGGAGGCGTCGGCCCGGCGGTGGTCGTCGGACCGGCGCGAGCTTCTCCACGCCGGAGGCAGGAACTTCCCTCTGCAGTGGGCCACCAAACGCCCGAGCGGGTCGTGACTCAGCGCACACGGCGCGTCATCCGACGACACGCCGGGCGGAGGGTCACGAAGCAGTCACGGTGTGTTTGGATCGTCACCACCTGATCGGGCCCACGGGGGCCGCTTCCCACGAGCGGGGTAGGTACTTGGCCAGCCACCGGAGTGACGCGGGTCTGCTGACCCGCCCCGCCAGCGACTCCCACCCGGATCTCCCCGGCCCCCGCACCGGTGCCCACCGGCCCGCCGCGGACCGTCCCGTGTCCACGCTGCGCGGCTTCCCCCCGGTTCGCCCCGCCGACCGGACGTCCGCACCGGGAGCGGCCGTCCTGCCCGCGCCGCGCACGGCCGGTCACGACGTCGTCGTCCGCCCCGACCCGGCTGCGCTCGTGACCACGGTGCTGCCGGCGGGATCGGGAGAGCCCGCCGAGCCGGCAACGGACGCCGTCACCGAGCCCGACCTCGACGCCGTCCCGCCCGCCCCCGCCCGCCCGCGCTCCGGTCTGCGCGACCGCCGTCCGTACCTGCTCATCGCGGCACTGGTGGCGGGCGCCGTCGGTGCCGCGGTCGTGGGGGTGCCCGGCTCGCCGGAGGCGGCCGCCGGGCAGACCTCCGTGCTCGGCGCCCAGATGGAGCTGGCCACCGGTGACGAGGCGGTCGAGGTCATGCCGATGGCCTCCATCACCGAGGCCGAGGCGCAGCTGCGGCTGCAGGAGGTGGCCGCCTCGCGCGCCGAGCGCGCCGCCGCGGAGGCCGCGGCCGCGGAGGCCGCCGCCGAGGCGGCCCGGCCCAAGACGGTGCTGCCGGTCGACGGCGCCCGCTTCACCAGCGGCTTCGGCTCGCGCTGGGGCACCTTCCACTACGGCATCGACCTGGCCGCCCCCATCGGGACGCCGGAGTACGCGGCGGCCGACGGCGTCGTCGTGCGGGCCGGCGCGGCCAGCGGGTTCGGCCTGGCCGTCTACGTCCTCCACGAGAACGGCGACGTCACCGTGTACGGCCACATGGAGGAGATCCTCGTCGAGCCGGGGCAGTACGTGGAGGCCGGCGAGACGATCGCGCTGCTGGGCAACCGCGGGCAGTCGACCGGACCGCACCTGCACTTCGAGGTGCACGAGGGCGGCATGGACGGCCGCCGGGTCGATCCCGTCGACTGGCTGGCCGAGCGCGGCGTCGAGATCTGAGCCCCCCGCGGGCGCGACGCGCGGCCACCCCCGTCGCAGCCGGGTCCGGGCGGCGATGTACAGTTCTCCTCGGTCCGGACGACACCGGCCGGGGCCGCGAGCGGGGCTGTGGCGCAGCTGGTAGCGCACCACACTGGCAGTGTGGGGGTCAGGGGTTCGAGTCCCCTCAGCTCCACCCCGACGACCAGGCCGTCCTCCCCCGGGAGGGCGGCCTGAGTCGTCTCTGGTTGCAGTGTGACGCCGGCGTCACGAGCAGCACGGCGCCCATGCGGTCGGCCGCCTCGCGGGGCCGGCCACGATGGCGGCTCCCGCTGCTCTCGCGGGCCGACCTGGACAGCACCGCGTCGAAGCGGAGGTCCGGCTCCTGACCCCGACGATGGTCGGGCCGGCACGTGGCCGGCTCAGTACGGTGCGCGAGCCGCCCGGGATGGTGGCGCGGCGGTGACGTCGGCCCCCGACCCGATGCCCTCGGTGTCCGGGGTGAGCGCTGCGACGACGTCCTCCTCGTCCTCGTGGGCGCGCCGGACGGCGGCGTGCAGGAGCCGGAGCTGGCGGTCCAGCGGTTCCTGCCGGTCGGGCGGTGCCACGCTCTTGAGGTCGGCCAGCGCCGCGCACATCTTGCGGGTCACCTGCGGCTCCGACGCCCCGGCCAGGCGGATCTCGTCGAAGGCCAGCCGGACGTAGCCGTCCCAGCTGACGGTCCGCTCGAGCAGGCGCACCACGCCGTCCTCGTCGCGGTGTTCACCGCAGGGCAGGGGGCGAGCGGCGATCTGGCGCAGCAGGTCGTGCAGCCGGTGCAGCGCCTGGACCGTCGTCGTGGGGTCGTTGAACGGCTGTGCGATCGACCGCACGGCGATGTCGACGAGCTTGCGGAACCCGTAGGCGAGGTCCTCGGTGTGCACGCGCTCCGGGGAGAGGAGGACGTGGCGGGTGACGTCGGTGGCCCGGAGCCGACCGGCCGGGGGGCCGTCGGCGCTCACCGGCGACCGGCCGTCCGGCTGCACCCGGAACAGGGGCGCGCCGCCGATGACGAAGTCCCCGACGACGGGGACGAGCTCCAGCACGGAGTCCGCACGCCGGGCGGCCGCGACCAGCGCGGCGCGGTCGACGGCGATGAGGTTGCCGGTATCTGCGGCGACCATCTCGTCCGTGCCACCGGTGACGACGGGCGAGTTCCCGTGCTCGCGGACGATGAGCTCGCGGCTCCGGTCGCCGACGAGGTCGATGAGCCCGGCGACGCGAAGGCCCTGCCCGGCGTGGTGGACGAACAGGACCAGCACGACGATGCTCGCGAGCACCAGGACGTAACACAGCAGCATCGACAGGCCGGGCACCGTGCCGGTGTCGGAGCCACGGATCTCGCGGAGCGTCAGCACGGACACCAGGAAGCTGGCGCCGAACAAGCCGATCGCCAGCTGGTTGAACCGGTCGTTGAGCAGCGCCCCCACGATGCGCGGTGAGAACTGGCCCATCGCCAGCTGGACCGCCACCAGCGTGACCGTCAGGACGAGGGTCGTCAGCGACACCATCGCGGTGGCGAACGAGGACAGGATCGTCTGCGCGTCGGACGGCGTCCCCGTCAGGCTCTGCGGGACGAGCCGGTAGTCCGTGGCCCGGTCCACGGCCAGCGTCCCGGCGACGACGAGGACGCCGGCGGCCAGGCAGCTGATCGGCAGCAGCCACATGCTCGTGCGGACGAAGTGCCGGAGCCGCATCGTGCTCATGCGATGGATGCCTGCGGGCGCGCCGCCCCGATGCACGACTCGTACGCGGTCATGGTCTCCCTCCGGGTGGACGGATGCGGACGTGCTGGACCCGGCGACCTCGTGGACCGCCAGGTCCTCCCATGGAACCGAGGCAGACGGGGCTGCTCCATCGGCAGAACGCCCGATTCAGGCCCGGCAGGGCGACGGGATCAGCGGCACGTAGAGGCCCTCGCGCTCGGCCCGCACCGCGGCGAGCGTCCTCGTGGGCGCATCGAGCTTCACGAGGATGTGCTCGAGGTGGGCAGCGACCGTACGCGGGGCCACGACCAGCGCGCGGGCGATCTGCTGGTTGGTACACCCGTCGACCAGCAACCCGAGGACCTCGAGCTCGCGCGGCGTCAGCCCCCGCAGGTGGGTCACGGGGGAGAGGACGACCGTTCCGAGCAGGCGTGCCGATGCCTCGCCGGGAGCGGCCAGGACGGTCACGCGGACGTGCCCGTCCGGGGCATGGCGTCCTCCGCGGGGCCACAGGAAGGACGCGAACACCCGGCCGTCGTCGATGCACCAGCGCGCGACGGTGACGACGGGCGATCCCTGGGCGAGCAGTGCGTCGCCGTCGAGGCCGGGCAGCGGCCGGGTGGCGCCGTCGTGGCACAGCACCGCACCGGCGGCCGCCCCCCGCACCAGCCGCGCCGCCGCGGTCAGCGAGCGCAACGGGTCCGACCCGCGCGCCAGGACGGGCGTCAACTGGTGCAGCCGGCGCCGCAGGGCCAGGGGTGGCGGCTGCGTGCTGCGGAAGAGCAGCGCCAGGTGACCGACGTGGCGCCGACTCCCGTCGAACAGGGCGACGCCCAGGGACTCGTGGAAGCCCGCGGGGAGGAGGCACTCGGCCCAGGTCGGCAGGTCTGCGGCCGGGTAGGGCAGGTCGGAAGAGCTCAGCGGCAGGTGCGCGGGGTCGGTGTGGGTCACCTCGATGTCATGCGCCGCAGTGGAACCGCTCAGGTAGCGCAACGTGCTCTCGTCGAGGCCGGTGCTCGCCACGCACGTGTAGCTGCTCATCGGATCGGCAGTGGCCAGCCACGCGGCGTCGCACGGCACGATGCGGCGCAGCTTCTCCAGCATCTCCTGCGTGCGCTCGGAGGGGGGACTGGTCGAGTCGGCGATCTCGGCCAGTTCGAGGCCTGCGGGCTCGGTCATCTGCGCTCCCGGGACCGCAGCCTCGGCAAGGCGCGCTGTCTGTTCAACGGTGCCGACGTCTGTCCCCGGGTGCCCGGTTACCGCGGAGCGGGACCGAGTAGTCCCGTTCACGATGACGAAAGAGCCGCAGTGGTCTGAGGCACCGGCTAACGGAGCCAGCGACGCGGCTGCACTGCGGAGCACCGGCGTGGGTCGTGTAACGGCACCGGCTCAGCTCCTCCCTCAGCCGCCGCGATCGCGGACGTCACCGAGCTCGACCTGCCGTGCGGGTCCTCCCGGTCTGCGCGGTCGGGCCGGACAGGGCGCGCTGGGCGGCGGCAGCCAGGCCGATGCCCATCACGGCGGCGGCCGACGGTTTCGGCGACCATCGCAGCGCGGCGATGGCCCAGCCGACGGGCGCCTCGCGCTGCCGGTCGGACTCACGACGCCGTGCCGTCGTCGCCGGCTCCGGCGACGTCGTCGCGAAGGCATCGAGCATCCCGGGGATGAAGGCGGCCATGTCCTGGGGCCCTCTGCTGGTGGTGAGGTTCCCGTCCCGGACGAGTTCCTGGTCGAGCCAGGTGGCACCGGCGTTCACCAGGTCGTCGCGGATCCCGGGCCAGGAGGTGAGGGTCCGTCCGTCCACGAGTCCCGCTGACGCGAGTACCCACGGTCCGTGGCAGAGGGTGGCGATGGGCTTGTCGCTCGCGGCGAACGCGCGGACGAACTCCCGTGCCGGGGCGGACTGCCGGAGGAGGTCGGGGTTGATGAACCCACCCGGCAACAGCAGGCCGTCGTAGTCGCCGGGATCGGCTTCGTCGACCGTCCTGTCCACGCGGACCCGGCTGGCCGGCATGTGCAGGTTCACCCCGCGGATGCGTCCGCGCCGCAGGGACACGACGTCCACCTCGGCGCCGGCCGCCTTCAGGGCCCGCAGCGGAACGACCAGCTCGACCTTCTCGAAGCCGTCGGCCGCGAGGGCAGCGATCGTGCGGCCCTCGAGCCTGCGTCTGGTGGGCATGTCGTCCCCTGGTGCTCGATGGCGGAGAGATGACGGAGATCCCCTGGCGGCGGAAGCCTCGATCAGAGCCGTCACGGGGTTGCTCTCACCTGGCCGGCTGCTCGGCGGTGAGCGGGGTACCCGCGCCCGCCAGGCGGACACGTCGCCGGGCGGACCGACGCGCGATCAGCCCGTCGTACCTGCTCCGGGCGGCCGCTCGGGGCCGAAGATGGGCAGTTGTGCCGACGGCGCCCGGGCACCGGCCCGGCCATCCTGGGAGAGCGGCTGCCCGACGGGACGGGCGTTCCCGGAGCACCTCCGCACCTGCACGCCGTGCCAGGTACGCCGGCGGTCGCGTCCACGCCACAGGAGGAGATGACCGCGTGCTCCATCTCGCGTCACGGGGCGGCTGCGCCTTCCGCCGGAGTCTCGCGGGCTGTGGCCGGTGACCCCTCCGGACGAGACGGTGCCCCTGCGCCCACCTCGCAGTGGACCCGTGACCACGGCCGGCCGGGCACGACCCGTGCCCCCGGACGTCTTCGGGGAGGGGCCTGCCGTCATCGGGCACCGCGGGCTCGGCTGCGGCGTCGTCGACGGGCATCAGCAGAACACCCTCGGCTCCTTCGCCGCCGCCGTGCGCAGCGGGGCGCGATGGGTGGAAGCCGATGTCCGGCGCCTGGCCGACGACGTCCTGGTGGTGGCGCACGACGCCGTGTACCCGGACGGCACCCGGCTCGACGACGTCACGGGGGCGGAGGCCGACCGGCGCGGCACGCTGCGTCTCCGCACCCTGCTGGACGATCTCCCTCGCCAGGTGGGGCTCAACCTGGACCTCAAGTCCTCGATGGAGGACTGTCTGCGGTCACCCGGGCACACCAGCGCAGGCATCCTCGCGCCGGTCGTGGCGGCGGAGGCGACGCGGCGGCCGCTCATGGTCTCCTCGTTCGACCCGGCAGCCCTGGGGCTCCTGCGTGCGACGGCGCCGAAGGTGCCCCTCGGACTGCTGACCTGGCACGGGTTCCCCGTGGAGATGGCAGTCGCGGCCTGCGCCCACATGGACGTCGAGGTGCTGGCCCTCCACGTCGGCTCGTTGTGGGATGGGACGGCCGGTGGGCAGATCGACCCGGGGGCCCTGGCGGACCTGCTGTCCCGGCTCCACCGCTGCCGCCGGCAACTCCTCGTGTGGTGCCCGCAGATCGCGTCGGCCCGGTTGCTGGTGTCCGCCGGTACCGACGCCGTGGTCGTGGACGACCTGCCGGAGGCGCTGGTCGCACTGGGTCCCGCCCCGTAGCCGAGGAGTGGAGGAGTACCGGGCACCAGGATCGGTCGTTCTGCCGAGTGTGCCCCGGGTCGCCGAGGGGATCCTGGGAGTACACGCCGTTCCGTAAACCAGACGGGGACGGTCCCAGCGAGGCCTGTCACGAGGTCCCGGACTCCACGGGGGAGGTCACCTGAGCCGTGGGCACCCAGCCGCCCCTCCCCATCGCCCCGGAGACCGCCGCGCTCGACGTGGTCACGTCGACCTGAGGCGGTGCGGTAGGGGTCATCGGGCCGGCGATCCCCTCCCCGCCGGCCACTGGCGGGTTCGGCGACCACGGACCACGACCCTCGCCGTCGGGCATCCCGCCCTCGAGCCTCCGTCCTGCAGCGCAACACGCCTCCGAGGGCCACCGCAGCCGGTCGGTCCTCACCACCGACGGCGCTCCTGATGCGCGTCGCGCCGTCGGCGTTCCCCACTTCCCGCACTCACCGGCGACACATCGACAGGAGAACCTGGATGGCGACCATCGGACTGCTCGGCTCCTACGGCGGGCTCAACCTCGGCGACGAGGCGATCCTGACCTCGATACTCGCCGGCCTGCGAGAGGCCGCGCCCTTCGCCGAGGTCGTGGTGTTCTCCCGCGACGCGGCGCACACCCGCGACGCACACCTGGCCGATCGGGTGATCGACGCCCGCCAGGGTCGGTGCGACGCCGTGAACGAGGAGATCGCCGCGCTCGACGTCCTCGTCCTCGGTGGCGGCGGGCTGCTGTACGACACGGAGGCCAGGGAGTACCTCCGGCACGTGCGGACGGCCCACCGGAACGGCGTGCCCACGGTCGGGTACGCCCTCGGCGCCGGGCCACTCACGACGGCCGAGGACCGCGGCGCCGTACGCGAGGTGGTCTCGGCGATGACCCGGGTGACCGTGCGCGACGAGGAGAGCAAGCGGGTCCTGGAGGAGGTCGGCATCGAGCGGCCCATCGAGGTGGTGGCCGACCCAGCACTGCTGCTGAGCCCCGCTCCCTTCCCGGCCGACGAACTGGTCCGCGACGGGGTGGACACCTCGGGACGGTTGATCGCCATGTCCGTACGGGAACCAGGGCGAGCGGCACCGGATCTCGCTGTGGACGCCTATCACGCCACCCTGGCCGCGGTCGCCGACTTCGCGGTGCACCGCTACGGCGGCCAGGTGGTGTTCGTCCCCATGGAGCGCGGCGACGTCCGCGAGAGCCATGCGGTGCTCGCCCGCATGACGGCTCCCGACCGCGCGCGGGTCCTCCACGGCACGTACGGGCCCTGCGAGATCCTCGGCCTGATGCAGCACATGGACTTCGCGGTCGGCATGCGGCTGCACTTCCTGGTCTTCGCCGCTCTCTCCGGGGTGCCCTTCCTGCCGCTGCCGTACGCCGGCAAGGTGGCCGACTTCGCGCGGACACTGGGCATCGAGACGCCGGGCAGCCTCGACCGGGATGCCGTGGGTCCGCTGCTGGCGGCCGTCGACCGGCTCTGGGACGAGCGCCAGGCGACCGCCGAGCAGGTGCAGGCCCGGATCGAGAGGCTCAAGCCCCGGTCGGCCGCCCCGCTGTGGCACGTCCTCGACGTCCTGGCGGGGCCGTCGACGCCCGCGATCGCAGGCCGGTCCATCGAGCAGGAGGGAGTCCAGCGTGCCGCCGTTGACCCGGCCGGTCGCAGGGGAGCGGTTGACGTTGCCCCCGCGCTCAGCGTTGCAGGCGGCTGAGGCCGACGTCCTCGTCGTCGGAGGCGGGCCAGCCGGCATCGGAGCTGCGCTGGCGGCTGCCGACGCCGGTGCCGACGTCGTCCTCGTCGAGCGGTACGGGTTCCTCGGCGGCAACGCGACGGCGGCGCTCGTGATGCCGTGGATGTCCTTCCACACCCGCCGTCCGCAGCCGCCGCGGCTGGGTGACGTGGGCCTGTTCCCCACCGACCACGGCGAGGGTGAGCCCGTCGTCGCGGGCAAGCACATCGAGGTCATCGACCGGCTGGTGCAGGCCGACGGCGCGGTGCTGCCGTCGCCGGACACCGGGTACACCGTCCCCTTCGACCCCGAGGTCTTCAAACAGGTGGCCCTGGACCTGCTCGACGCCGCCGGTGTCCGGTACGTGCTGCACGCCTTCGCCAGCGGGGTCCGGACGCCGGGCCGGGCCGGCGAGGTGGTGTTCGAGACCAAGTCCGGGCCGGTCGTCGTGACCGCCCGCGTGACGGTCGACTGCACGGGCGACGGCGACGTCGCCGCGGCCGCGGGAGCGCCGTTCGAGATCGGACGCGAGAGCGACGGGCTGGTGCAGCCGATGACGCTGATGTTCCGTGTCGTGGGCTTCGACCCGGGACCCTTCGAGCGCTACGTCGCCGACCACCCCGACCAGTGGCGCAGCGTCCACGGGCTCTGGGACCTGGTGGAGGAAGCGACCGCTGCGGGCGACCTGGACCTGCCCCGCGAGGACGTCCTCTTCTTCAACTCGGCGCACCCGGGTGAGGTCGCCGTGAACTCGACACGGGTCACGCAGGTCTTCGGCACCGACGTCTTCGACCTCACCCGCGCCGAGGCGGTCAGCCACCGGCAGATGTCCCAGATCGCGGCCTTCCTCCGGGACTACGTGCCCGGCTTCGCCGACTCCTACGTCGCCCAGAGCGGGGTGCAGGTCGGCGTCCGGGAGACGCGGCGGATCCTCGGCGACTACGTGCTCACGGGCGAGGACATCCTGAGCGCACGGAAGTTCGACGACGTGATAGCGCGCGGCACCTACCCGGTCGACATCCACAACCCCAGTGGCCGGGGCACCGTGCTCCGGTCGGTGCCTCCCGGGGACGCGTACGACGTCCCCCTCCGCTGCCTGCTGCCACGGGACGTCGACGACCTCCTGACAGCAGGACGCTGCATCTCCGGCACCCACGAGGCCCACTCCTCCTACCGGGTCACGCCCACAGCCATGGCCACCGGACAGGCCGCCGGGGTCTGTGCGGCGCTCGCGGCGGCCGGGGGCCGGGCACCCCGGCAGGTGGCGATCGCCGCCGTGCAGGCGGAGCTGGTCCGGCAGGGCGCCGACC
The DNA here is from genome assembly GCF_054050195.1 of Geodermatophilus sp. SYSU D00710. NCBI lineage: Bacteria > Bacillati > Actinomycetota > Actinomycetes > Geodermatophilales > Geodermatophilaceae > Geodermatophilus > Geodermatophilus sp. SYSU D00710. The sequence goes on along the minus strand of NZ_JBJGYX010000002.1, from coordinate 146,348 downwards.
TGGGGGCCCGCGGGGACGACGGCGGCGTGGCCCTCGAGCGGGGTGCCGTGCAGTGATCCGGCGGGCAACCGCGAGCACCCGGAGGACGCAGCGGGGACGGGGGGACGGCGGGCATCGGTAGATCTGCCGATCTTCCGGCGGAGCCCCGCGTGGAGCCCGGGTTGGAGTGGCCCCGGTGGGACGGCCGACGCAGAGTCGGGGGGGCCGGTGAGCAGAGCCGGCCGCTGGGCGCCCCGTGGCGCTCTCCCGAGCCGGGGCCCGCGCCCCAGGAGGGGATCCCATGCGAGCAATGGTGTACCGAGGTCCCTACAAGGTCAGGGCCGAGGAGAAGAAACGGCCGGCGATCGAGCACCCCAACGACGCCATCGTCCGGGTGCAGCTGGCCGCCATCTGCGGCTCCGACCTGCACCTCTACCACGGCATGATGCCGGACACCCGGATCGGTCACACCTTCGGCCACGAGTTCATCGGCGTCGTCGACGAGGTCGGGTCGTCCGTGCAGAACCTCGCCGTCGGCGACCGGGTGATGGTGCCGTTCAACATCTTCTGCGGCACCTGCTGGTACTGCGCCCGCGGTCTGTACTCCAACTGCCACAACGTCAACCCGAACGCCACCGCCGTCGGCGGCATCTACGGCTACTCCCACACGACCGGCGGCTACGACGGCGGCCAGGCCGAGTTCGTCCGGGTCCCCTTCGCCGACGTCGGCCCGTCGAAGATCCCGGACTGGATGGCCGACGAGGACGCGGTCCTGCTCACCGACGCCACGGCGACCGGCTACTTCGGCGCGCAGCTCGGCGACATCGTCGAGGGTGACGTCGTCATCGTCTTCGGCGCCGGACCCGTCGGACTGGTGGCGGCGAAATCAGCCTGGCTGATGGGCGCCGGCCGGGTCATCGTCATCGACCACCTCGACCACCGGCTCGAGAAGGCCCGCACCTTCGCCCATGCCGAGACCTACAACTTCACCGAGTACGGCGACATCGTCCTGGAGATGAAGAAGACGACCGACTGGCTCGGGGCCGACGTCGCCATCGACGCCGTGGGTGCGGAGGCCGACGGCAACGTCATCCAGCACGTCACCTCGTCCAAGCTCAAGCTGCAGGGCGGCTCCCCGGTGGCACTGAACTGGGCGATCGACTCCGTCCGCAAGGGCGGGACGATCTCGGTGATGGGCGCCTACGGCCCGCTGTTCAGCGCCGTCAAGTTCGGCGACGCGATGAACAAGGGGCTGACGATCCACACCAACCAGGCCCCGGTCAAGCGGCAGTGGCCGCGGCTGTTCGAGCACGTGCGCAACGGCTACCTCAAGCCCAGCGAGCTGGTCACCCACCGGATCCCGCTCGAGCACATCGCCGAGGGCTACCACATCTTCTCGGCCAAGCTCGACGGGATCATCAAGCCCCTCGTCGTCCCGACCGCGGCCTGAGCGACAGGAGAACCTCGATGACCTACACACCGCACAAGCCGCCGCTCGCCGAGTCGCCCGACGAGCTGCGCAAGCGCATCCCCGGCTGGGGAGTCGACCTCGACCCCAAGGACCGGCCGTCGGTGCCGAAGCTGCAGTTCCAGGAGGACTTCACCGGCGCCCACTGGGAGTTCCCCGAGCGGCAGCCGGAGAAGTACCCGCGGGAACGCTCCGTCGAGCACGGGATGCTCACCCCGGTCTTCGGCACCGCCCAGCCACTGTCCGGCGTCTCGGGCGCCATCCGTCGCTACGCCTACCGCTACAGCGAGGGACGGGTCGCGCACTGGCTGCTGCTGGTCCTCGGCGACCGCGTGGACGCCTGGGAGCACCACCTGAAGTCGTTCCTCACGCTGCACCCGGACAACCCGATCACCGAGACAGGGGTGAAGGCCGAGTTCACCCACCACGGCCTGCGGTCGCGGGTCGGGCAGCACCGCACGGACCTCAAGCACCAGGTGCTCGACCCGGTGATCGTCGGTGGCCCGTGGATCGCCGCTGCGGGAGCGGTCTACGCCGGCGCCCGGAGCGTGTCGAGGTCGCTGGCGCGCGTCGGGTCCGACGGGCACCGGCAGGTGCACTGAGCCGGGGACGGCCGCGCCCGCCCGGTCCCGCCCCGCGCGATGCGGGGTGGGACCGGTGTGCGACGACGGCGCCCGCGAACTGCTCCGGGTGGACGCCGCCGGGCAGGTCCGGTGGGGCCGGGCCGACGCGGCGGCGTGCGCGACGTGGCGGTGCGGCCGGTCGGTGAACCGGTCACGGCCGCTGCCCTGACCACGAGCTGCGACTGGCTCGTGGCGGCCGGGAGCGGTTTCCGCTGCGTCGCCGCCTGCCGGGCGGGATCGGCAGGACCGGCCGTGGAGGAGCTCCCATGACCGCATCCACGATGCGCACCGTGACCCTGCCCGACGGCACCGCCGCCCCGGCCCTCGGCATGGGCACCCGGTACCTCGGTGAGGACCCCAGCAGGAACGACATCCAGCTGGACGCCCTCCGCACGGGCATCGACATCGGCCTGACGCTGGTCGACACCGTCGAGATGTACGGGGACGGCGCCGCCGAGGAACTCGCCGGCCGGGCGATCGCCGGCCGGCGGGACGACGTCTTCCTGGTCAGCAAGGTGCTGCCGCACCACGCCACGCGCCAGGGCACGGTGGACGCCTGCCAGCGGAGCCTGCGCCGACTGGGCACCGACCGCCTGGACCTGTACCTGCTGCACTGGCGCGGCCGGGTCCCGGTCGAGGAGACCGTCGCCGCGTTCGAGTCGCTGGTCTCCCGCGGGCTGATCCGCTCCTGGGGCGTGAGCAACGTCGACGTCCCCGACCTCGACCAGCTGGTCGGGCTTCCCGGCGACAACCGGGTCCAGACCGACCAGGTGCTCTACGACCTCGCCCGGCGCGGCCCCGAGTACGACCTGATCCCCTGGTGCCGCGGCAGGAGCATGCCCCTGATGGCGTACTCGCCCGTCGACCACGGCAGGCTCCTCGAGCACCGGGCCGTGCGGGACCTGGCTGCGGAGAAGGGGGTCACCCCGGCCCAGCTGGCCATCGCGTGGGTGCTGCGGCTGCCCGACGTGTTCGCCGTCGCCAAGGCCTCGACCCGCGCGCACGTCATCGACGACCGCGCGGCGCTGGAGATCGGCTCCAGCCAGGCGGAGCTGGACCAGCTCGACCGGATCTTCCCGCCGTCGTCCGGCAAGGTCCCGCTCGACGTCCTGTAGGACCGGCCGACGAGCCGATCACGAGGGCCTGCCTCACGAGCCGCAGCAGGTGGGTGCCCCGCCCGCCGGCGCAGGCCCGTTTCCCGGGGTTCCGGGGGCCCGGATGGCGGCGCAGGCGATGGCGGTGCTCGGCCGGTGCTGAGCAGGACGGCGGCCCCGCAGTCGCCGACTGCGGGGCCGCCATGGTCAGACGAGCCCCTCGTTGTGGGGCTCGATGCTGGCCGAGGGGTCCACCCCCTCGTCGGCGTCCGGTTGGACGGGGCCCTCGCCCGGCTCGGAACCCGAGCCGGCGGCGGTGTTCCGGGAGGATCGCTCCGGATCGGTCACGTCCGTGGTCGTCGGCGCCTGACCGATGCGCTTGGCGGCCTCCCCGGTCCCGGTCTCCTCCAGCTCTGATTCGCTCACGACTCCTCCATCCAGGTCGTTCGTCCAGGTCGTTCGACGTCGGTGATCACGCAGTGGGCTCCACGAGTTCCTCGGGCTCGTGGGACGGCTGGCCGGACAGTGACGTTCCGAGAGCGGGCCGGGGGTCAGCCGGAGGACCCGACCGCGGCGATGGCCGCGTCGATCCGCCGGGCGAGCTCGAGGTCCATGTCGGTCACGCGGTCGAGGGAGTGTGTCCAGACCTCGAAGGTGAGCGTGTCCTGCAGTTGCTCGACGCGCGCGTGGTGGGTCATGTCCTGCTCGGCGCGGGCGACGGCGTCGCGCAGGGGTCGCTGGCGCTCGGGCGGGAGCACGACGGTGCGCCGCAGGCGGTGTCCGTCGCCCTCCCAGCCCTCCAGGGCGGCCAGTGCGCGGTCGATCTCGTCCTGCTCGAGCAGTCGCGGGGTCAGTCCGATCGGCACCCCGGAACCGCGGGGCGGAACGCCCTGGTCGATCGGTGAGAACAGCTCCTCACCGTCCGGCAGTCGCCGGGCGAGGACGCCGGCGACCTCCGGCTCGGAAGCGGCCAGCGTCGACAGGACCGCCTGGGTGTAGAAGCGGGCCCGCTCAGCCGGGCATCCGGACCCCGCGCTCACCGCGGAGACGAGGGCGGCGCCGCTGTCGGGGTGCCGACCCGGGCCCCGGACCTCGACGGCACCCCGGAGGGAGCCGGGCAGGACCGCGGCCAGCCGGTCGCGGTCCGGCTCGTCCAGCGAGGCCGCCACGGCGGCGACGACCGCTTCCACGGCCCGCCGGGCCTCCTCGGTGTCGGCTGCGCCGGCCTGCGCTCCCGCGGCCTGGATCAACGTCGCGTACTGGACCACCGGGCTCCTCCTGACCTGCTGCCGTCCTGCTCCTCCGGTCGCCGGCCGCTGCCCGGGCGGCGGGTCCAGGCAGCGGCCCGACCAGCTCCCGGCTCCTGCGGCAGCTGCGAGAGGAGGTCGTCGAACTCCCCGGGTGCGACCGCCCCCGCACCGTCGTCCGGAGACGCCGCCGCGCGCCGGTCGTGGGGATCCCGTCGTCCGACCGCGGCTCAGACGTTAGGACCGGTCGCGGCGCGGGGACATCGGTCGATCGACCGATCCGGCCTCCGGCTCCCGTGGCCGACACGGGGTCGCCCGCGCGGGGAGGCGACGCGGCGACGGCTCCGCTCCTCGGCCCAGGGACCCGCCCGGGGGAGGGGCGGGCGGCTCGACCGCACGTCGGCAGGCTGTTCACGACGGACGCGCCGGACGTGGACGACTGCCCCGCGTCTCCGTGGCGGGGGCCGCTGCGGGGACCGGGTCGTCCGGTCGGCCGCTAGTCGTCTGCACCCGGCCGAGAGCCGTCCGGGTCCCGGCCGGGTTCCTCGCGCGAGCGCCCAGGGCCGACGGCCGGAGCCGCGCCGCCGAGTTCCTTGCTCACCGTCGGATCCGCGTCGTCGGGCTGGGGTACCCGCGGGTCGTCCGGGAGCCGGGTGTCGACCTCGTCGGCAGCTGCAGCCGCGGGTGCGTCGTCCTGCGGGGGGATGGTTCCGCCGTCCATGCCGTGGGGGTACCCCGAGCCGCCGTCGGAACCGGAGCCGCCGGCCGAGATCGGCAGACCGGCCGACGCCCGTCGGTCGCCTGGCGGGTCGGGACCGGACCCCGTCGGCCGTCTCCTCCGGCGCCCACGTGGCCTGGACCGTCCCGTGCTCTGGCCGGGGGTCCTCCGCCGAGGTTCGTGCTCCAGGTGCGCGGCGACCGTCCGGGGCGCCACCACGAGGGACCGGGCGATCTCCTGGGTGGTGTACCCCTCGACCAGCAGCCCGAGGACCTCCAGCTCCCGGGGCGTGAGCCCGCGCAGGTCGCCGCCCGGGGAGAGCAGCACCATCCCCGACAGCACGTGGGGCTCGTCGTCCGTGTCCGTCAGGACCGTCACGCGGACATGGCCGTCCGGGGCGTGCCGGCCACCGCGCGGCCACAGGAAGGACGTGTACACCTGGCCGCTCCGGACGGCCGCGCGGGCGGCGTCCAGGACGGCAGAGCCTCCCGCGAGCAGCGCGTCGTCGCCGAGACCCGGGAACGGGGCGGTGCCACCGTTCCTGCAGAGCACCACGTCGGCCGCGGCACCCTGGACCATGCGTGCGGCGGTGAGCAGCGAGTCCATCGGGTCGATGCCGCGGGCGAGGATGGGGGCGAACTGCGCCAGTCGGCGCCGGACGGCCTCCGGCGGAGGCCGGGTGTCGGCGGAGGGCAGCGCCAGGAACCCGACGTGGCGCTGCCCCGGTACGAACAGTCCCACGCTGAGGGCCTCGTGACAGCCGGCGGGGGTGAGGCGCTCGGCCCAGGTCGGCAGGTCCTTGGCGGAACGGGGGAGGTCCGACGGGCTCAGCGGTGGGCGGGCGCGACAGGCTCCGGTCACCTCGATGTCGTGCGCCGTCGCCGGACCGCTGAGGTACCGGACGGTGCTCCGGTCCAGCGAGGTGCTGGCCAAGGAGGAGTAGCCGTTGCCCAGGGGGTCGGCCAGCGTCACCCATGAGGCGTCGAAGGAGATCTGGCGGCTCAGCTCGTGCAGCAACGCCTGGGCGCGTTCCGTGAGCAGTCCCGTAGTGGCGGCGATCTCCGCGAGGCGGAGAGCCGTGGCCTCGGTCATGTCGCTCCACCGGTCCAGGGCCTGCGCGGTCGGACGGAGCCGTCGAGGACGGCCGCGGCCCTGGACGAGGCTGGCCGGGCTGCAGCTGTACACACCGACCCGACTCGGGGAGCAACCCGTGACCCCGTGACCGGAAACCTCGGTGGTCGGAGTCATCGCCACCGCTACCAGCCTCGTGGACGGCGCGGTTCCCGCGGTAAGATCAACCATGGAGTTGCGCCAACTGCGCTACTTCCTGGCGGTGGCCGAGGAGGGCCGCTTCAGTCGGGCGGCGCAACGGCTCCACATGGCTGCTCCGTCGCTCTCGCAGCAGATCCGCGCGCTGGAGCGGGAGCTCCGGGTCCCGTTGTTCGAGCGCACCCCGCAAGCGGCGCGGCTGACCCGTGCCGGCGTCGTCCTGGTCGTGCGGGCCCGGATCATCCTGGCCGAGGTGGACCGGGCGCTGGCGGACGTGCGCGTCGCCACAACGGACTCCCGCGAGCGACTGACCCTGCGGGTGGCCACCATGGCCGACCTCGTCCTCGACGGCCCGCTGCGGCACGCCGCGCTGGCCATCGACGGGATCGAGGTGTCGGTGAGCTCCGCCCGCGGGGACGACGCCGTCGAGGCCGTCCGCCAGGGCAGGGCGGACGCGGCCATCGTCTGGAGCCGGTCCCATGCGCAACGGGATCTGGCCGGCGTGGTGCTGGGGTCGGTGGTCTTCGGCGTCGTCCTCCCTCTCGCGCACGCCTTGAGCGGCGCGGCAGCGGTGCCGGTGGCCGCGCTGGCCGGCGAGGTGCTGGTCATGTTCCCGCGGGAGCCGTTCGACGGGATCTGGGACCGCACCGTGGACCACCTGTTCCCCGCAGGGGCCGCGCACGACCAGGTCGTCATCGAACCCGACCTGCTGAACGCGCCGCAGGCGCTGCTGCGCGCGGTCTCAGCCGGCACCGGCGTCGCCCTGAGCATCCTCCGGCTCGTCGATCACCTGGGGGTCGAGGGGGTCGCGGTCCGGTCCCTCGATCCGGTGTTGCGGTGGGACCTGGAGGCGGTCTGGCGGGAACCGGCCACCCCCGCCGTCCGCAAGCTCGTCGACTTCCTCGTCGAGTCATCCGGGGGCCCGCAGACGCTCGTCGAACCGGTCCGTCCTCCCGGCGACGGCCGGCGGCACGTCGCGGTCAGGTCCTGAGGACCACCTCCTCGCAGCGATCCTGCTTCCCCTTGGAGACGTCGTAGCCGTGCGGCGCCTCGGTGAGCGGCAGGCGGTGGGTGATCACCCGGGTGGAGTCGATCTCCCTGCGCTCGATGCGCTCGAGCAGTGGGCGCACGTACCGCTGGACGTGGCACTGCCCGGTCTCCGGCGTCAGGGAGCGGTTCATCGAGGAGCCGGCCGGAACTCGTCGACCGACCTGCCGTACACGCCGATGACCGAGACGATGCCCCCCTGGGGCAGGACGTGATCGCCTGGCGACGGATCGGCTCAGGTCGCTCCGGTCACCTCGGGCGGGATGCGCAACCCGCCGCGCAGGGCGCGCACCGCGGCGGCCGTGAGGTCGCTGGTCCCCAGGGCGACCAGGCTCCGCCCCAGGGAGTCGGCCACCGCGTCCGCGGCCACGTGGAGTGACCGCGCGAGGGCCGGGATGTCGGTGACGCCCTCGACCACGAGGCCCAGGACGCGGAGGTCCAGAGCGGTGAGGCCGCGCAGGTCGCCCGGTGGGCACAGGAGCACCGCGGCGGAGAGGTGGTCGAGGTCCGGCCGGGCGACGTCGAGCGCGGTGACCCGGATCAGCTGCTCGCCGCCGGTCCCCGGTGCCGGGGCGAGGAACGAGGTGTACGCGCCGCCGACGGCCAGCTCGTCAGCGGCGACCCCGAGGATCGGTGACCCCGGCGCCAACAGGCGGTCGTCGGGCAGACCTGGCAGCGGCAGGACGTCGCCCCCGCGGGTGAGGACGGCGCCGGCGCCGGCGGTCCCGACGATCCGGGCGGTCTCGGCGATGTCCCGGGTCCGGTCCAGGTCGTCGGCGATCACCCTGGTGACGGCCGCGACGACCCGGCGGTCGGCCTCCCCCGGCCGCGACGGATCGGCGGAGAGCAGGCTGAGGAAGCCGACGTGCCGGCCGTCCGTCGTGACCAGCGGGGCCGCCAGACCCTGGCGGAAACCCGCCGGGAGCAGGTGGTCGGCCCACGCGCGGACCTCGGACAGGGGGCTCGGGATCTCGCTGGCCAGCATCGGCGGACGGTGCCGGTTGAGGCCCAGCAGGTCCACCTCCTCGTCGGCCTCCGGACGGCGGAAGTAGGCGACCAGTGCCTCGGCCGGACCGGTGGTGGCCAGCGGGACGTGGGTCTGCCGCTCGGGGTCGCGTAGGGCGAGCCAGCCGGTGTCGAAGGGCAGGATCCGCCGGAGCTCCTGCAGGTGCTCCGCAGCCCGTTCCCGCACGGTGGCGGACGACGCGACGACGCCCGCGACCTCCGACCACACCCGGTGGAGCTGCGGCTCGCTCCCGCTCATCACGGCTCACAGACTCCCCGTGTAGATCACCGTCTCGGCCAGCACCCGCACCTTGACGCTGCTGTTCTGGCTGTGCGTCACGAGCATCGCGAAGGCCTGATCGGCCGTGAGCTGGCGCTGGCACATCAGGATGCCGATCGCGATGCCGATCTGCCGGTTGGTGGCCACCGCCTGCTCCAGGTTGGCCGCCCTGTCCTCCGCCGATCGGACCCGCGCGTGCAGCTGGTCGAGTTCGGCCAGGACGGCGAGGCGGTGCACGGGCGCGGCCGGCGCCTCACCTGACGGGTCGACGGTCATCGTGTCCTCGCCCTCCTGCTGTGCGACCGGTGTGCGGATGGGCCGGTGCGTCGTCGCCTGCACCCCGTGGACCTCTCCTGCGACGGACGCCAGGGTGCGGGCGCGTTCCGGCGTCCGGCATCGGCAGAGCGACCGATCCGCGCCCCCGGGTGGACGTCGACCGGCCCGGGATCGGCATGTCTGCCGATACCGGACACCCCGCCGCGCCGGGTGCAATCGAGGTCCCGACCCGAGCCGGGCACGGGACCACCCTGACGAGGAGGCAGCGTGAAGGCAGTCGTGTACGACGGGCCCCGGCAGGTCAGCGTCAAGGACGTACCGGACGCGCGGATCGAGCGACCGACCGACGTCCTGGTGCGGATCACCTCGGCGAACATCTGCGGCTCGGACCTGCACATGTACGAGGGCCGGACCGACTTCGAGACCGGCCGCTGGTTCGGGCACGAGAACCTGGGCCAGGTGGTCGAGGTCGGCGACGGGGTCGACAAGGTGCGGGTGGGGGACTGGGTCGTCCTGCCGTTCAACATCGCCTGCGGGCACTGCAAGAACTGCGAGCGGCAGCTCACGAACTACTGCCTGACCGCGCAGCCGGAGCCGAAGATGGCCGGCGCCGCCTACGGCTTCGCCGACATGGGCCCCTGGGCCGGTGGGCAGGCGGAGCTGCTGCGCGTGCCCTGGGGTGACTTCAACTGCCTGCGGCTGGGTGAGGACGCCGAGGAGCGCCAGACCGACTACGTGATGCTCGCCGACATCTTCCCGACCGGCTACCACGCCACCGAGATGGCCGGTGTGGAGCCCGGCGACCAGACGGTCGTCTACGGCGCCGGCCCGGTCGGGCTGATGGCCGCTCTCTCGGCCACCATCCGGGGGGCCGGCAAGGTGATGGTCGTCGACCGGCACCCCGACCGGCTCAAGCTGGCCGAGTCGATCGGCGCGATCGCCATCGACGACTCGAAGGTCGACCCGGTGCAGGCCGTCCTCGACGAGACGATGGGGCTGGGCGCGGACAACGGCTGCGAGTGCGTCGGCTACCAGGCGCACGAGCCCGACGGCCAGGAGCAGGCCAACCTGACGATGAACCGGCTGGTCGCCTCGGTGCGCTTCACCGGGACGATCGGCACCGTCGGCGTCTACGTGCCGCAGGACCCCGGCGCCAGCGACGAGCTGGCGAAGCAGGGCAAGCTCGCCTTCGACTTCGGCATGTTCTGGTTCAAGGGCCAGCACATCGGCAGCGGCCAGGCGCCGGTCAAGAAGTACAACCGGCAGCTGCGCGACCTCATCGCCGGCGGCAAGGCCGAGCCGTCGTTCATCGTGAGCCACGAGCTGCCCCTCGACCGCGCGCCGGAGGCCTACGAGCACTTCGACAAGCGGGACGACGGCTGGACGAAGGTCGTCCTGCACCCGGCGATGGCGGGGAGCTGACGTGGCCGGGGAGCTGAACGGACGGCGGGTCGCGATCCTGGCGGCCGACGGGGTGGAGCGTGTCGAGCTGGAGCAGCCCCGTCGCGCACTGGAGGACGCCGGCGCCCGCACCGTCGTCGTCTCCATCACCAGCGGGGAGATCCAGGCGCGTGACCACGACCTCGAGGACGCCGGCACCTTCGCGGTGGACCAGCTGGTCGGCGCGGCGTCGGTCGACGACTACGAGGCGCTGCTCCTGCCGGGCGGGACGGTGAACCCGGACAAGCTGCGGATGGAACCCGCCGCGGTGCAGTTCGTCCGGCACTTCGTCCAGTCGGGGAAGCCGGTCGCCTCGATCTGCCACGGCCCGTGGAACTTCGTCGAGGCCGACGTCGCGCGCGGCCGCCGGCTGACCTCGTGGCCGAGCGTGCGCACCGACCTGCGCAACGCCGGGGCCGAGGTGGTCGACGAGCAGGTCGTCACCGACGGCAACATCACGACGAGCCGGTCGCCCGACGACCTGCCGGCCTTCTGCGAACGCATCGTGCAGGAGTTCGCGCGGGCCCCGCAGGCCGCCGCCGCGGGAGGTCGGGCATGACCTCGTCCATCGGGAACGTGGCGTCCCTCGCCGCCCGCGCCGGCGGGAGCGTCGTCCGCCAGGTGCGGTCGGCCATCGACCCGTCCACTGCCCGGCCGGCCGGCGCGGGCCGGCCGGCGTCCGGGTGGCTCGTGGTGACCGTGTTCCGCGAGCCGCCCGACGTCGACACCGCGCGGCTGCCCGCCCCGCTGGCCGAGCTCGGCGACCGGATCGAGGTCCGCGTCCGCCCCGCCGCGGACGGCAAGGGCACGGAGCTGGCGGCCCGGCTGCGCGACCGGCCGCCGCCGGGCACCGCCCTCGGCCGGCTGAGCGGCAGCGACCCGCAGGCCGACCTGCGGTCCGCGCTGCGCCGCGCCAAGCAGCTCATCGAGGTGGGTGAGGTGCTCGCGGTGGACCCGGCGCCGCACGGCAGGCGGACGGCGACCCCCGGCGGCGTGCTCCTGGAGGCGTGGACCCGGATGGCGCCCAAGGCAGGTGTGCGGTGAAGGCGGTGACCTGGCGCGGGGTCAACGAGATCGGCGTCGAGGACGTCCCCGAGCCCACGATCCTCAACGACCACGACGTCATCCTCGAGGTCGGCCTGTCGGTGACCTGCGGCTCCGACCTGCACCTGCTGGGCGGCTACATCCCCGCCATGCGTGCGGGGGACGTGCTCGGGCACGAGTTCATGGGCACGGTCGCCGAGGTCGGTCCCGGGGTGACGAAGCACCGGGTCGGTGACCGGGTGGTGGTGGCTTCGTTCATCGGCTGCGGGCAGTGCTGGTACTGCAAGCAGGAGCTGTGGTCGCTCTGCGACAACGGCAATCCGAACCCGGGGATCACCGAGGCGCTGTGGGGCCAGTCCATCGGCGGCTGCTTCGGCTACTCGCACGCGATGGGCGGCTGGGCGGGCAGCCACGCCCCCTACATCCGGGTGCCCTACGCCGACCAGGGCGCCTTCACCATCCCCGACGGCGTCTCCGACGAGCGGGCGCTGTTCGCCTCCGACGCGGCCCCCACCGGCTGGACCGGAGCGCACCAGGCGGAGGTCCGGCCGGGAGACGTCGTGGCGGTGTGGGGGGCCGGCGGCGTGGGCCAGATGGCCGCCCGCGCGGCCATGCTGATGGGCGCCGAGCGGGTCGTCGTCATCGACCGGTACGACAACCGGCTCGACCAGGTCCGCACGCACGTCGGGGCGGAGACCCTCGACTACGAGGAGGTCGACGTCCCCGCGGAACTGCGGGAGATGTCCGGCGGGCGCGGTCCGGACGTCTGCATCGAGGCGGTGGGTATGGAGGCGCACAGCAACGGCCCTCAGTACCTCTACGACCAGGTCAAGCAGCAGTTGCGGCTGCAGTCGGACCGGCCGACCGCCCTCCGGGAGGCCATCTACGCCTGCCGCAAGGGCGGGACGGTGTTCGCGCTGGGGGTGTTCGGGGGCCTCGTGGACAAGTTCCCGATGGGGGCGGTGATGAACAAGGCGCTGACCCTGCGCGGCGCCCAGCAGCACGGGCACCGCTACATCCCGGAGATCCTCGAGCGCATGAGCCGGGACGAGGTGCGGACCGAGCACCTCGCCACCCACGTGATGCCTCTCGACGACGGGCCGAAGGGCTACCGGATGTTCAAGGAGAAGGAGGACGGGTGCGTCCGTGCGGTGTTCCGTCCGCGTGGCTGAGGGAACGCCGGGTGAACCGCCACGGGGCCCGGCGCCGAGCCGGACGGTGGACCGGCGCCGGGCCCCCGCCGGTCCGGTGCGGGGCGACCCGTTGAGCGCCGCACCACGCACGACGGCGGTGGAGGCGGGCCCACGGCCGACGATCCTGTCGTGGCGCCGCCTGCTGATCTGTCTCGGCGGCGGCCTCGTCGCGGGCGGACTGACCACGGTCGCCGGTGTCCCCGAGCTCGCGGTCCTCGTCGGCTGGGCCGTGGCCGCCGGCGGCCTGCTGTTCTGGGTGTGGCGGATCAGCTGGCCGCGCGACGCTGAGGGGACCAAACGGCTGGCCGAGGAGGAGGGGCAGACCCGGGTCACGGACACGGCCGTGCTGGGTGCAGCGGTGGCCAGCCTCGCCGCCGTCGTGGAGGCCCTCGTCCGGTCCAGCTCCGGGGACGCCGTCGGGGTCGCCACCGTGGTGCTCGGCGTCCTCGTGGTGATCCTGTCGTGGGCGCTGGTCAACACGGTCTTCGCCCTCAAGTTCGCGCGCCACTACTACTCGGGTGGCGACGGCGGCATCGACTTCGGCCAGCGGGAGCCGCCTGCCTACAGCGACTTCGCCTACGTCGCGTTCACCGTCGGGATGAGCTTCGCGATGCCGGACACCCAGGTCGAGGACACGTCGATCCGCAAGGTCGCCCTCGGGCACGCCCTGCTGTCCTACCTGTTCGGCACCGTGGTGATCGCCGTGGCGGTGAACCTGGTGACCAACCTGGGGCAGCAGGGATAGCGCCGGGGTGACGGCCGACGCGGTCGACCAGGCCGCTCTCCCTCGGGGGAGCGGCCTGGGTCGTCTCCGGTTCCGGTTGGCGCCGGTGTCATCAGCGGCAGGGCGCCCGTGCGGTCGGCGGCCTCGCGACTCGAGCGGCACGCACCGGCAGCGCAGAGGTCCTCGAGCCTCGGATCCAGGGCAGGCGGGGACCGCCGGCGAGGCGCGCGCACCCGCCGGCGTCTCCGCCTACCGCTCCGTTCCGGGATCGGCGTCTCGCGACTGTTGACCACGCCTCATGTGAGGTGCTTCACTCGGAACCGATAGTTTCCGGAAGTTCCTGCACCACTTCCGGACCTTCTCGCGCCTGCCCGGCGCCCCTCCCCGAGGAGAACCACGACGCGATGAGCCGACGACGCCTCGCGGCCGGGACGACCGTCCTGGGCCTGCTCGCACCGCTGGGGGTGGGCCTGGCGCCCTCGGCCGCCGCCGCTCCGGCGACGGTGCACGAGACCGGCTTCGAGGACGGGACCAGCGGCTGGTACGGCCGCGGCTCCTCCGCGGCCGTGACCACCGACGTGGCCCGCACCGGTGCGCACAGCCTCCTCTCCAGCGGCCGCACCCAGGCCTGGCAGGGTCCCGGCGTCAACGCCCTGCCGTTCATGCCGGCCGGCACCTACGAGGTCGCGGCCTGGGTGCGGCTGCCGGCAGGTTCCGGCAGCGACCAGGTGACCCTGAGCGTGAAGCGGGTCAGCGGCGGCGCGACCGCCTACGAGACGGTCGCCTGGCAGGTCGCGGTGAGCGACGCCGACTGGACCCTGGTCACGGGCGAGTACACCCACGCGACGGACAACACCGAGCTCGAGCTGTACCTCGAGAGCCCGGACCCCACGCAGAGCTTCTACGTCGACGACGTCACGGTCGTCGGCGAGGCCGCGGCGCCGAGTGAGCCGGGCACCATCCAGCCCGTCAGCAGCGACTTCGAGAGCGGCCTGCAGGGCTGGGGCCCGCGCGGTGACGCGCAGGTCGCCACCACGACGTCCGACGCGCACGGCGGCACCACCAGCCTGCTGACCACCAACCGGTTGCAGGGGTGGCAGGGGCCGACCCTCGACGTCACCGAGAGCCTGGCCGTCGGCAGGACCGTGCAGATCTCGCTCTGGGCGAAGCTGGCTCCTGGGCAGTCGGCGACGTCGGCGTCCCTGAAGGCCTCGATCCAGCGCGACCGCGCCGGCGCCGCCACCGGCTACGACAACGTGCCGGGCGCCAGCGCCGTCGTCACCTCCGACGCGTGGACGGAGATCACCGGCCGGTACACCCTCGGCGCGCCGATCGACACGGCGCAGCTCTACGTCGAGGGCGACGCGAACGTCAGCTTCCTCATCGACGACGTCTCGGTCGCCGAGTTCACCGAGACGCCCGTCCAGGACGTGCCGGCCCTCAAGGACGTCCTCGGGAGCCAGGGCTTCGAGCACGTCGGCGTCGCCATCGACCAGCGGGAGACGGTGGGCCGGGCGTCGCAGCTGGTGCAGCGGCACTTCAACGCCTTCACCCCGGAGAACGACGGCAAGCCCGCCGAGATCCAGCCCACCGAGGGGACCTTCACCTTCGGCGACCTCGACGCCCTGCTCGACCACGCCGACGCCACCGGCGTCCAGGTGTACGGGCACGTGCTCGCGTGGCACTCCCAGACCCCGGACTGGTTCTTCAAGGACGGCGACCGCGACCTGACGAACAGCCCCGCGGACCAGGCCCTGCTGCGCGCCCGCATGGAGGCGCACATCAAGGCGATCGCCGACCACGTCAACGCCCGCTACCCCGACGGGAACAGCCCGATCTGGGCCTGGGACGTCGTCAACGAGGTCATCAACGACAGCGACAACGCCAACCCGCACGACATGCGCGACAGCCGCTGGTTCCAGGTGCTGGGCGAGACGTTCGTCGACGACGCCTTCCGCTTCGCCGACAGGTACTTCCCGCAGGCCGAGCTGTTCATCAACGACTACAACACCGAGATGCCGACGAAGCGGGCGGACTACCTGTCGCTGATCGCCGCCCTGCAGGAGCGGGGCGTGCCGATCGACGGGGTGGGCCACCAGGCGCACATGGACTTCGCCCGCCCGGTGCAGTGGCTCGACGACTCGCTGACCGCCGTCGAGCAGCTCGACCCCTCCCTGCTGCAGGTCATCACCGAGCTGGACATCAGCACCTCGGCCGAGAACCACGGCGCCGACGTCAGCAGCGGCACCACGCCCCAGCACCGCCCCGGGATGGCCGACCAGGACGAGGCCGAGGCCGAGAACGGGTACTACTACCGCGACCTGTTCGACGTGCTCCGCAGCCACTCGGACTCCATCGAGTCGGTGACCTTCTGGGGCATCAGCAACGCCCGCAGCTGGCTGCGGACGTGGCCGGCCGCCCGGCCGTGGGAGGCGCCGCTGCCCTTCGACGACGACCTGCAGGTGACCCCGGCGTACTGGGGGATCGTCGACCCGTCGCAGCTCGCGGAGCGCCCGTCCGACCAGCTGGCCCCGCGCGTCGCCGGTCACGACCCGGTCTCCGCGACCTCGTCGGGCGCCGCCGGCGCGAAGGTCTCGTACACGGTCACCGCCGGTGACACCCGGGACGGCGCAGTGACGGCGACGTGCACGCCGCCCTCGGGGTCCCGGTTCCCGATCGGCACCACGGAGGTCACCTGCACGGCGACCGACGCGGCCGGGAACACGTCCAACCCGATGACCTTCGACGTGGTGGTCACCCGACGCGCACCAGGACCACGCGGCTGAACCAGGTGCACTGCACGACCGGCCCCCGACCACACCCGTGGCCGGGGGCCGGTCCGCGGATGCGGCTCTGCCGCGGCCGCAGGGGGCCGGAGTCCCCTCGTCGTCTCCGGCCGCGTCGTGGTCGGCAGCTGGCCGTCGCGGCGCCCGTCGGGTTCGCGCGCCGACCCGGCTCACCGCGCGCGGCGGGCCGGCGTCCCCGGCGGTGCGGGGGGTCCAGGGAACGGCCGAGCGAGGTCGCCGATCCCCTGCGCCGGTGGCCGGCACCCGCGGGGGCAGTCGAACCCGACGGCCACTCCGTCCACCCAGCCCACGGCGGCCGATCGGCCGCAGCGCGGGCAGGTCTCCCACGTCACTCGTTCGCTGGACACTCGGGATCCCCGGTCACGACGCCGGTCGGCGGCGGGTCGAGGGTCGCCGACCGGCGTCTCGTGCCGGGGTACTCCTCCCCGGGGCGAGACAGAACTACCCACGGACGGCGGGGCGGGAACGTCGGTCTTGACGTGGCTAACGACGTTAGCCACACTGGCTGACGTCGTTAGCTGAATGAGGAGGGTGTCATGGCCGAGCGACTGTCCGCCGACGTCGACATCGAGGCGACACCGCAGCAGGTGTGGGACGTGCTCACCGACCTCGCCGGATACCCGGCGTGGAACCCGTTCATCGTGCGCGCCGAGGGAGCGGTGGCCCCGGGGGAGCGGCTGACCCTGAGGATGCAGCCGGCCGGCGGCCGGGCGGTGACCCTGCGGCCCCGGCTGGTCGAGGTCGACGTCGCACGGCGCCTGCGGTGGCGCGGCCGGCTGGGCGTGCCCGGCCTCATGGACGCCGAGCACACCTTCACGCTGGAGCCGCGAGGGAGCGGCACCCGGCTCGTGCAGCAGGAGGACTTCAGCGGCGTCCTCGTCCCGTTCCTGGCCGCGTCGCTGCACCGGGGCACGCTGCCCGCGTTCCTGGCCATGAACGAGGCGCTCAGGACCCGGGCCGAGCGAGCCGCGTCGCAGCCTCGTGGCTGACCCGCTCTCCCCGCGTGCCCGCGAGATCGTGGCCGTCGCCCGTGGGGTCCTGGAGCGGGAGGGGCCGGACGCGCTGACCATGCGCCGGGTCGCCGAGGTGCTCGGGATCCGGGCCCCGTCCCTCTACAAGCACGTGCCGGGGAAGGAGGCCCTGGAGGTCGCCATCACCGTCGCGGGCTTCGAGGAGGCCGCCGCCGCGTTCGAGGCGGCCACCGACGGCGCGGCCGAGCCCCTCGCCGCCTTCGTCGCGGCCTACCGCGCCTTCGCCCGGGCGCACCCGCACCTGTACCGGCTGATGACCGACCGCCCGCTGCCGCGCGCCGACCTCCCCCCGGGGCTGGAGGAGCGCACCGCCGCGCCCCTCCACCGGGCCACCGGCAGCCCCGCCCGGGCCCGCGCGGCGTGGGGGTTCATCCACGGCATGGTCCTGCTCGAGCTGACCGGCCGGTTCCCCGATGACGGGATGACCGAGCAGGCCTGGCAGGCCGGGATCGCCGCGATGCGCCGCCGGGACTGAGCGCACCGCCACCGAGCCACTCCACACCCGCCGTTCCCGCCCTCGAGGAGACCACCGTGGACGTCCTCCGGTCCGCCCGCAGCGCCGCCGACCGCAGCGGCACGGGAGCCCGCACGCCCCGGGTGCGGAGGCGCTCCGTCCTGCAGGCGAGCGCCTGCACCGCCGTGGCCGCGGTGGCCGGGAACGCCTTCGTCGGCAGGGCGGCGATGGCCTGGTTCCGGGGTCTCACCGCTCCGCGGGGGCAGCTGCCGCTGCCGGCGTTCCTGGTCGTCGGCGCCCTCTACTACGGGGTCATCGGCTACGTGCTGGCCCGGAGCATCGACCGTCGCGACACCCGGAGCACCGCGTGGAGCCTGGCGGTCCTCGCCGGGAACGAGGCCTGGAACGGGGTCTTCTTCGGCCGGCGGAGCACCCGCGCCGGCGTCGTCGGCCTGTGCGCCTTCACCGTGCCCGTCCTGGCCCTGCAGCGATCGGTGGCCGGGGACGCCCCGTCCCGTCGCGCCCTGGCCCCCTACACCGCGTACGTCCTCCTCTACGACCTGCCGTGGACCTACCGGCTCTGGCGGCTCAACCCGACCGGTGCCCGCCGTCCAGGGTGAGCACGAGCTCGCGGAACGGCCGGTCCCCGGGCCCGGTGAAGTCCTTGACGGGGCGGAACCCGGCCGACCGGCACAGGGCGAGCGACCGCTCGTCGAAGGTGGCGACGGCGGCGCGGACGGCCGACGCGGCCCCGAGGTCGCGGGCCAGGGCCACGACCTGGGCGACGAGGTGCGTCCCCAGGCCCCGGCCCGTGACGTCCGGGTGCACGCCCATGCCGACGTCGACGGTGCCCGGGACCGGCTGCTGTCCGCGCACCCGTGCCTCGGGGCCGACCACCGCGAAGGGCAGCACCCGGCCGTCCTCGTCGACCGCCGGGTGGTAGCCCTCGCTGTCCGCGGTCCGGGCGGTGAACAGGTGCGGGTTCCGCGGGTCGGAGTCGTAGAGGTCGAACGGCGGTGGGTAGGCCCAGGTCGCGACCTCGGTGGCCTCCTCCTCGGTGAGGCGGCGGCGCAGGAGGGTGAGCACGGAACCGACCGCTACTCGCGGACGACCCACACCTCGGCGGGTCCCTCGGGGGTGTCCCGCACCTGCACGGGCTGGTAGCGCTCGTAGACCCCGAACCACCGGGGGCCGTCGTAGACCAGCACCGACGACGCGAGGAGCTCGGGCCGTACGTCGTCGACCTCGCCGTGGCGTGGTCCGCCCCAGTGGAAGACGAGCGGCATGCTGGGCAACCTAGCCGCTCGGACCCGGGGACGGGCACCGTCCCGGCCCGGGGACCGGGATACGGCACCGACGTGTTGCCCAGGTCACACCGCAGGTCGATGCTGCCCTGCATGACCTCGAAGAAGCGATCGGGCCCCTCGGTCGAGGAGGCGCCGCAGTCGACGGGCAAGGTCGACACCGCCTGGTACGAGCGCGAGATCGCCCGCCTGCAGGTGGAGCTGGTCAAGCAGCAGGAGTTCATCCGCGCCCGGGGACTGCGGGTCGTCGTCGTCTTCGAGGGCCGCGACGCCGCCGGCAAGGGCGGGGCCATCCAGCGCATCACCGAGACGCTCAACCCGCGGGCCGCCCGCGTCGTCGCGCTCGCCGCGCCCACCGAGCGCGAGCGGGGGCAGTGGTACTTCCAGCGCTACGTCCCGCACCTGCCGACCCGCGGCGAGATGGTCCTGTTCGACCGGTCCTGGTACAACCGCGCCGGCGTGGAGCGGGTCATGGGCTTCTGCACCGACGAGGAGTACGAGGAGTTCCTGCGCTCCTGCCCGGAGTTCGAGCGGATGCTGGTCCGCAGCGGGACCATCCTGGTCAAGTACTGGTTCTCGGTCAGCGACACCGAGCAGGAGAAGCGGTTCCAGGCCCGGTTGAAGGACCCGACCAAGCGCTGGAAGCTCAGCCCGATGGACCTCGAGGCCCGCAACCGCTGGGTCGACTTCTCCCGCGCGAAGGACGCCATGTTCGCCGCCACGGACATCCCCGAGGCGCCGTGGTGGGTCGTCGAGGCCGACGTGAAGAAGCGCGCCCGCATCAACGTGATCACGCACCTGCTCGGCCAGGTGCCCTACGAGGACCTCACCCCCGACCCGCCCACGCTGCCCCCGCGGCCGCCGAACACCGACGACTACGTGCGGCCGCCGAAGGACGACCAGAACATCGTCCCCGACGTCGTCCCGTGACCTGACCCGGCCGGCCGGGTGGCCCGGCCGGCACCGATCGGATGACGGCGGCGCGCTGACCGCGCACGGTGCTTGCACAGGTCGGCAGACTGCCCTGGTGATCGAGAGCGCCGACGCCGCCGGGCCGACGTCCCCGGCCCCCGCCGTCCCGGCGCCCGTCCCCGCCCCCTCCGACGACACGCTGCTGGTCCCCGGCGAGACGTGCTGGCGGATCGAGCGGGCCGACCGGTTCGCCGTCTTCGTCGACGCCGCCGACTACTTCGCCACCCTCAAGCGGGCGGTGCTGCGCGCCGAGCGGCGGGTGCTCTTCATCGGCTGGGACTTCGACCCCCGCATCCGCCTGGACCCCCGCAGCCCCGGCCCCGCCCGCGAGGACCGGCTGGGGCGGGTGCTCGAGCGGGCGGTGCGCGCCAACCCGGACCTGGAGATCGGCGTCCTGCAGTGGGACCTCGGCATGATCGTGGCGCTCAACCGGCGGATGGCGCCGATCGTGCTGCTCAACCGCCGCACCCCCGACCGGCTGCGGTTCAGCATCGACACCCACCACCCGATCGGCGGTGCCCACCACCAGAAGATCGTCGTCATCGACGACTGCCTGGCCTTCGCCGGCGGCATCGACGTCACCGCCGACCGCTGGGACACCTCCGAGCACCGGGACCGGAACCCGCTGCGCCACCGGCCGCACACGACCCGGCTGCGCGGGGCCTGGCACGACGTGACCAGCCTGGTGTCCGGCCCGGCGGCCCGTGCCATCGGCGACCTGGCCCGGGAGCGCTGGGAGAGCGGCACCGGCGAGCACCTCGAGCCGGTGGCCGACGTCGAGCCCTGCTGGCCCGACGTCGAGACCCTCCTCACCGACGTCGACCTCGCCGTCTCCCGCACCCGGCCCGAGCACGGCGGCGCCGAGCTGGTCCACGAGATCGAGCTGCTGTGGCTGGCGGTGATCGCCGCCGCCCGGCGCGCCGTCTACATCGAGACGCAGTACTTCGCCAACCGCCGGATCGCCGAGGCGATCGCCGACCGGCTGGGTGAGGACGACGGCCCGGAGTTCGTCGTGCTCAACCCGCGGTCGGCCGAGAGCTGGCTGGAGACCAAGGCGATGGACACCGCCCGGGCCAAGCTGCTCGCGCTGGTCCGGGAGGCCGACCGGCACGACCGGTTCCGGCTGCTGGTCCCGGTCACCGAGGAGCGGGAGCCGGTGTACGTGCACGCCAAGGTCACCGTGCTCGACGACCGGCTGCTGCGGATCGGCTCGTCCAACCTCAACAACCGGTCGATGGGCCTGGACACCGAGTGCGACGTGTCGGTCGAGGCCCGCACCGGCGACCCGCGCGAGGCGGAGCTGCGGGCGGCGGTCCTGGGCATGCGGCACCGGCTGCTCGGCGAGCACCTGGGCGTGGACCCCGAGGAGGTGGCCGCCGCCGTCGAGCGCTCCGGCGGCTCGCTGGTGCGCGCCATCGACTCGCTGATGCGGCCCACCGGCCGGTCGCTGGTGCCCTTCGAGCCCCCGGACCTCGCCCCGGTGGAGCGGCTGCTGGCCGAGACCGAGCTGCTCGACGCGGAGCACACGCCCAACCGCTGGCGCCGGGTCAAGCAGGCCTTCGGCGGCCGCCGCCGGCGCCAGCGGGGCTGATCGTCGTTCCCCGTCCACGGTGCCGGGTAGGGCGCGGGGCATGAGCGGCTCTGCGACCTTCGACTTCACCGGCTCGGTCGTCCTCGTCACCGGCGGCGGCACGGGCATCGGCCTGGCGATCACCCGGGCCTTCCTCGACGCCGGCGCCACGGTCGTGGTCACCGGCCGGCGGCGGGAGCCGCTGGAGTCCGCCCTCGACGGTGTCCCCGCCGAGCGCGGGGCGGCGCTGCCCGCCGACGTCTCCGACCGCGCCCAGGTGCGGCAGCTCGTCGCCGACGTCGTCGGCCGGTTCGGCCGGCTCGACGTCGTGGTGAGCAACGCGGCCGGCTACGCGAGCGGGGAGGTCACCGACCTCGCCGACGACGCGTGGGAGCAGATGCGCGCCACCAACGTCGACGCCTTCTTCCACCTCGCCAAGGCCGCGCTGCCCCGCCTCGCGGAGTCCGGCGGCACCCTCGTGGCCGTCTCGTCGGTGTCCGGCCTGCGGGGCGACTGGGGGCAGGCCGGCTACAACGCCACCAAGGCCGCGGTCACCAACTTCGTCCGGTCGCTGGCGCTGGACTGGGGCCCGCGCGGCGTGCGGCTCAACGCCGTCGCGCCCGCCTTCACCTTCACCGAGTTCAACGCGGACGCGCCCCGGGACGAGGAGTCGCTCGCGCCCTTCCGCAACCGCATCGCCCTGGGCCGGCCGGGTGAGCCCGAGGACATCGCGCCGGCGGTGCTGTTCCTCGCCTCGGAGGGCGCCCGGTACGTGACGGGCGCGGTGCTGGCGGTCGACGGCGGGACCAGCGCGTCCACCGGACAGGCGCACGTGTGACCACGCGGACGGCGTCGGACCGGCTGGCGTTCGTCGCGGGCGTGGTGGCCGCGGCGCCGGGGGAGCGGGTGCTCGAGGTCGGGTGCGGGCACGGCGTCCTGGTCACCGCGCTGGCCTCGGCCGTCGGGGCGGGCGAGGTGGTCGCCGTCGACCGGTCGGCGCGGATGGCCGAGGCGGCGACCCGGCGGAACCGTGCCGCCGTCGACGCCGGCCGGGTCCGCGTGCTGGCCGCGCCGCTGCCCGCCGCCGATCTCGGGGGCGGGCGGTTCGACGCCGTCGTCGCCGTCGACGTCCGGGCGTTCTGGACGGCGCCCGCCCCCGAGTGGGACGTCGTGGCGCGCGTGCTCGCCCCCGGCGGGCGGGTCGTCGTCGGCTTCTCGGTCATGCGCCCGGAGGACCGCGAGGGGGTGACCACCGCCGTCGCCCGCCTCGCGGGGGAGCGGGGACTCGCGGTCACCGCGACCGCGGAGGCGCCGACCGCGCCGTACGCGACGGCCGCGGTCGAGTTGCGCGCCCCGGCGCGCGGGTAGGTGAGGGCGACCCGACGACGGAGGACCCGTGATGACCGACGACCTGCCCGGCGACCTCTACGGCTACGAGACGCTGCTGACCGACGACGAGCGCAAGGAGCTGACCGGCATCCGGCGCTTCCTCAACGAGGAGGTCCGCCCGCGGGTCAACGACGCGTGGGCGGCGGCGGAGTTCCCCATGGACCTGGTGCCCCGCTTCGCCGAGGCGGGCATGGTCGGGCGCAGCTACGACCTCGAGCACCGACCGCGCGCCTCCCGGCTGTTCACCGGGTTCATCGCCCTGGAGACCGCGCGGGTCGACCCCTCGATGGCCACCTTCCTCGGCGTGCACAACGGCCTGTCCATGGGCTCGATCGTGCTGCTGGGCTCCGACGAGCAGCGCGCCCGCTGGGTGCCCGACATGGTGGCGCTGCACCGGATCGGCGCCTTCGCCCTCACCGAGCCGCACGGCGGTTCCGACGTCGCCCGCGGGCTGGAGACGACCGCCCGCCGCGACGGCGACGAGTGGGTGATCGACGGCGCCAAGCGCTGGATCGGCAACGGCACCTTCGCCGACGTCGTGGTCGTGTTCGCCCGCGACGTCGCCGACGACCAGGTCAAGACGTTCGTCGTCGAGAAGGGCACCCCCGGCTTCACCCCGTCGAAGATGGAGGGCAAGTACGCGCTGCGCACCGTGCAGAACGCCGACATCGTGTTCGACGGGTGCCGCGTCCCGGCGGCGAACAAGCTCGAGCACGGCAACTCGTTCAAGGACGTCAACCGGGTGCTCAAGCTCACCCGCGGCGGCGTCGCGTGGTCGGCGGTGGGCTGCCAGATGGGCGCGTTCGAGGCGGCCGTCGCCTATGCCAAGGAGCGCTCGCAGTTCGGCCGCCCGATCGCCGGGTTCCAGCTGGTGCAGGACCTGCTCGCCCGCATGGCCGGCAACGTGACCGCGAGCCTGGGCATGGCGGTGCGGGTGTCGCAGCTGCAGGAGGAGGGCGTCTTCCGCGACGAGCAGGCGGCGCTGGCCAAGTCCTTCGTCACCGCCCGCGCCCGCGAGACCGTGGCGCTGGCCCGCGAGCTGTTCGGCGGCAACGGGATCCTGCTCGAGAACGACGTCGTGCGGTACTTCGCCGACGCGGAGGCGCTGTACTCCTACGAGGGGACCCGCGAGATCAACAGCCTCATCGTCGGCCGCGCGCTGACCGGGGTGAGCGCCTTCGTCTGATCGCGGCGGCCCGAGTGGGCAGTTGCGGTCGGCGACCCGCGCCGACACGCCGGGTCGATCGGCGACGACTGCTCACTCGGCCGGGCGAGCCCGTGCTCCCCGGCTGCACGGGCGGGCCGGCCGGCCGATGACCTCCCGGACGGGCGGGACCACCGCCCGCGCGAGGGAGGGGTGCGGTGGCCGCGCAGTCGGTGCTCGTCGTGGAGGACACCGCGGAGATCCGCGAGCTGGTCGCGACCGTGCTCGCCGGGGCCGGGCTCGACGTCCGCGCCGTCGGCTCCGCCGCCGAGTGCCTGGCCGAGGTGCGCCGGCGCGCCCCCGACCTCGTGGTCCTCGACCTGGGGTTGCCCGACGGGGACGGCACCGAGGTCTGCCGGCAGCTGCGCGCCGGGAGCGGCTGCTACGTCCTGATGCTGACCGCGCGGGCGGAGGAGGTCGACCTGCTCGTCGGCCTGGCCGTCGGCGCGGACGGCTACATGGCCAAGCCGTTCTCCCCGCGCGAGCTGGTCGCCCGGGTGCAGGCGATGCTGCGCCGTCCGCGGGCGGTCCCGGTGGCCCCGCCGGTGGCCGACGCCGTCGTCCGGCTCGCCGACCTCGAGGTCGACGAGGACAGCCGCGAGGTGCGCGTCGACGGCGCCGTCGTCGACCTGACCCGCACCGAGTTCGACCTGCTCGCGGCGCTGGCGGCGCGGCCGGGCCGGGTGCTGCAGCGCGAGACGCTGCTGCGCGAGGTGTGGCGTACCGACTGGGCCGGCAGCCTGCGCCTGGTCGAGGCGCACATGTCCAACCTGCGCCGCAAGCTGCAGGCCGCCGGGCTGTCGGCGGCCGAGATCCGGACCGTCCGCGGGGTGGGCTACCGGCTGGTGGCCTGACCGTCGCGCGGCGCCGGCACGGTGCCGGCGGCCTCGGCGAGCTCGGTCACCAGGGCGCGGGCGACGACGCCGCGGCGGGCCTGGCGGGCGATGGCCCCGGACAGCCGGGCGACGGCGGGGTCGCCCAGCTGCGCGCTGCTGCCGGCCAGCGCGCCGGCGTCGGCGGCGAGGGCGCGGGCGTCCCCGGCGCGGGCGGCGCGGTCGATGGCGGCCAGCCGGCCCGGCAGCGCGTCGGCGTGCGCGGCGCGCAGCCGCTGCACCAGGGCGGGGCCGACGGCGGGGGGCGCGACGGCGGCGAGGTCGGGCCCGGCCGGCGCGGCCGTGGCGCGGTCCTCGAGGAAGGCCAGCAGGCGGGCGGGCAGGTCGCCGTCGGTGACGATCGTGGTCCGTCCTGCGGTCGCGCCGTGCTCCGTGCTCACGCCGGGGAGCCTGCCACCGCCTGCGCATCGCCGGCGCGCGACCCCCGCACGATCGGCGCAAGACCGGTGTGCTCAGCGGGGCAGGACCAGCGTGGCCGTGGTGCCGCGGCCCTCGGTGCTGACCAGCTCCAGCCGGCCGCCGTGCGCGGTGGCGATGGCCCGGGTGATCGCCAGGCCCAGCCCCGCGCCGGGTACCGACCGGCGCACGTTCGACGCGCGGGCGAAGCGGGTGCCCAGGCCGGCCTGCTCGGCGGCGGGGATGCCGACGCCGGTGTCGGTGACGGCCACCCGCACCTCAGGACGCGCTTGCTCGACGCCGATGTGGACCCGCCCGCCGCGGGGGGTGAACTTGACCGCGTTGGACACCAGGTTGTCCAGCGCCTGGCCCAACCGCACGGCGTCGCCGGGCACGACCGGGCCGGCCGCCGGGGCACGTGCGGTCAGGGTCACGCCCGCGGCGGCCGCGGTGACCCGCGCGGACTCCTCCGCGGCGCGCACCAGGGCGCCGAGGTCGACCTCGCCGGGCACGAGCGGGAACCGGCCGGCGTCGACCTGGGCGGTGAACAGCAGGTCGCCGACCAGCCGCTCGAGCCGGGCGGCGTTGCGCGCGACGACGCCCAGGTGCCGGCGCGGGCCGGCGCCGAGCGCGGGGTCGTCGAGGACGAGCTCGAGGTAGCCCAGCACCGAGGTCAGCGGGGTGCGCAGTTCGTGGCTGACCAGCGCCACGAACTGGTCCTTGAGCCGCTCGGCCGCGCGGGCCTCGGACACGTCGGTGCCGACGAAGGTCCAGCCGTCGGAGCCGTCGTCGTCGGTCCGCGGGGTGACCGCCACCGACACCGTGCGGCGGGTGCCGTCGGCGGCGACGTAGGTCCAGTAGCGGACGTCGCTGCCCCGCTCGGCGGCGGCGCCCACCAGCGCGGACAGCCCGCCGCCGGCGAGCTCGGCGGGGTCGTGGAAGTCGGTGATCCGACGCCGCCGGACGACGTCGGCACGCGGTAGGCCGAGCAGCCGCTCGGCACCGGGGTTCCAGACGCGGACGACGCCGTCGCGGTCGGTGCCCACGACCGAGTGCCGGGTGATCGCGTCGACGACGCCGGTCATCGTGGCGGCCCGGGCGCGCAGCATCCGGGTGGCGACGGCGAGCTCCTCGCCGCGGTCGGCGACCAGCGCGGCGAGCGCGGCCCGCTCGGCCTCGAGCTCGGCCACCCGCGCGCGCAGCGCGGCGAGCTCGGCCCCCGTCCCGGTCACGGGGGAGGGGTCGGCCCGCCCGGGGTGCGGCTGCAGCCGGCGCGCGGCGGGGTCACCCGGCCAGGGGAGGGCCCGGACGCGGCAGCGCCCCGCCGGGCGGACCCGGCGGGGCGCTGCAGGTGGTGCGGGATGCGGCTAGGAGCTGGTCGCCTGGCTCTGCACGGACTCGCGCGACTGCTGGGCCTGGCCCTGCACGTCCTGCGCGGCCGACTGGCCCTCCTGCTTGACCGTCTGGGCGGCGTCCTGGGCGGTGCCCTTGACCTCCTGGACGGCCTGCTGGGCGGCCGGCTTCAGCTGCTCGCCGACCTCCTGCGCGGCCTGCTTGGCCGGGGCGAGGAGCTGGTCCTTGTGCTCGCGGACCGCGGCCTCGGCCTGCTGGGCCAGCTCCTGCTCCTTCTGCGTGGCCGGCAGCAGGCTGCTCACCAGCCAGCCGACGCCGAAGGCGATGAGGCCGGCCGCGAGGGGGTTGCCCTGCGTCTGGCGGATCACCGCGTCGGGCGCCTGCTGCACCGCCGAGGCCGCCTGCGAGGCGGCGTCCTGCACGGTGCCCGCCGCGCTGGACGCGGCACCCTGCACCGAGCCGGCCACGTTCTGCGCCGTGCCCTGCACGCTGCCGGCCACGTTGGACGCAGTCCCCTGCACGGAGCCCATCGCGTTGTGCGCCGCGCCGCCGGCCGAGGACCGGCCGTGGTGGGCCGAGCCCATGACGGCGTCCTTGGCGCGCGAGAAACGGCCCTTGGCCGCGCTCATGCGCCGGTCGACGACGCGGGCCGGGTTGACCTTCTCGTTGAGGGCGTCGACGTCGTAGCTCAGCTCGCGCCGCGTCTCCTCGATCTGCCGCCGGATGACTTCCGGGTCACTGCTGGTCATGTCTGCTCCAGAGAGGTGGGGGGCCCGCAGGCCCGCGGGTCAGTTGGGCTTGAGGGCGCCGGGGACCTGCTGGAGGGTGTCCACGGTCCGTTCGGGCTTCGGGTTGACCTGCCGGAACTTCTTGCGGCCCATGGAGAAGGCGACCGCGCCGATGATCCCCCAGAGGACGGCCACGATCAGCGCCGACCAGCTGTGGCCCACCAGGTGCGACAGCGCCCACCACAGCGCGATGCTGAGGAAGACCACCGTCATCAGCCCGGCGAGGCCCGCGGCGCCGAACATGCCCGCGCCCTGGCCGGCCTTCTTCGCCTCGACCCGCATCTCGGCCTTGGCCAGCTCGAGCTCCTGGCGCATGAGCACCGAGAAGTCCTTGGTGACCTCGCCGATCAGCTGGCCGACCGAGACGCCGTCGACGTCGGGCCGGCCGGCCTCGGTGGTCGGGGTGCCGAGGTCCCCGGCGTGCGCGCCCGTCGAGGCACCGTAGGACTGGTCGGTGTAGGCGCTGCTGCCCTGGCCCTGGTCGTAGGTGGGCGGGACGGCGTAGTTGGCCTGCGGGGGCTCCGGCGGGTAGCCCGACTGGCCGCTCACCGGCGTCGCGCCGGAGTACGGGGAGGACATGGCTCAGACCCCCGTGCCCGGACGGCGGGTCGGGTCGTCCCAGCCGGCGGGCGTCGTCGGGGGCACGACCCCGCCGGCCGGCGGCGTCGTCCCGTACGGCGGGGGCGGCAGCGGGGTGCCGGTGGTCGACGGCGTCTCGCCGTACCCGCCGGTGGTCCCGTAGCCGCCCGAGGTGGTCGTCTCGTAGGTGGTCGTCGTCTCGTAGCCGGAGTAGGTCGGCGCCGGGTCGACGTAGTTGCTGGTGCCGTAGGTCGTCGTGCCCTGCTGCCGGCCACCCGAGGAGGAACCGTCGCTGTGCGCGGCCTTGACCCCGCTGGTCAGCCGGCCGGCGAGGACACCGGCGAGGGCCGCGCCGAGCAGGAAGCTGCCGGGACGGCGGCGCGCGAAGCTGCGGACGTCCTCGAGCAGGTCGCCCGGCTCGCGGTTCTGCAGCATCCGGGCGAACTCCTCGACCCGGCCGGCGCCCTGCTCGATCAGGTCGCGGGCGGGGCCCGGTGCCGGCGCGTTGCCCTGCACCATGCCGCGCAGCTGCTCGGCGAGGCTGGACAGGCTCTGCCCGGCCTTCTGCTGCTGGGAGACCACCTGCTGGCGCACCTGGGTGCGGCCCTGGTCGACCAGGCCCTGGGCCTGGTACTTCGTCTCCGAGACCACGTTCTTCGCCTGGTCGGCGGCGGTCGAGGCGACCTGGCTGCCGGCCTGCTTGGCGGTCTCGCCGACGTTGCGGGCCTCGTCCTTCGCGACGTCGGTGGTGGACGGCGACCCGGTGGTCGTCGTGGTGGTCGTCGAGGTCGTACTCGTGTCCCCGTAGCCGGTCGCGCCCGAGCTGGGCGGCGGCGGGAGGGGAGCGTCGATGGAGTGGGTCATCGTTCCTCCTGAGTGGATCTCGGTCGGCGGTTCGCTACCCGGGAATGGATCACGCACACATCGCCGGGCGACGACCGTCGCCCGGTCGTGTGCGGGTGGAGCCAGGCCGGCACCCGTGCGGGTGCCGGCCGGTGAGCCGTGGGGAAGTGCGGTCGGGCGCCGTCGGGACCAGCGGCGCGTCCGGTGACGGCGCCGGGGACGGCGTCGTTCCCGCAGGCCACCGGCTACCCGGACGGCGGGGTACGGAAACCGGGCCGGGCCGCCCACCGGACGCAGGTAAGGTGAGCCTTTCCTGATCCGAGGAGGGCCTGTGGCCGACCAGAACCCGCGCCGCCGGCGCACGCCCCGCACCGGCACCGTGGTGCGCACCACCCGGCCGACGCCGCACGTCGTCCGCGTCGTCCTGGGCGGGGACGGGCTGGCCGGGTTCGCCCCGCAGCACACCGACTCCTACGTCAAGCTGCTCTTCCCGCCCGCCGGGGCGCCCTACGCCGCGCCCTTCGACCTCGACGAGGTGCAGGAGCGGCTGCCCCGCGAGCAGTGGCCCTCGACCCGCACGTACACGGTGCGCTCCTGGGACGCCGCGGCCGGCGAGCTGACCATCGACTTCGTCGTCCACGGCGACGAGGGCGTGGCCGGGCCGTGGGCCCTGGCCGCACGGCCGGGCGACACGCTGCAGATGTTCGGCCCCGGCGGCGCGTACACCCCCGCCGCCGACGCCGGGTGGCACCTGCTGGCCGGCGACGAGACGGCGCTGCCGGCGATCGCCGCCGCGCTCGGCACGCTGCCCGCCGACGCTCGCGCGGAGGTCTTCGTCGAGGTCGCCGGGCCGGAGGAGGAGCAGCCGCTGCCCGGTGGTCCGGGCGTGCGGGTGACCTGGGTGCGCCGGGGCCCTGCGCCCGGGGTCGCGCTGGTGGCCGCCGTCGTCGGGGCCGACCTGCCCGAGGGCGACGTCCACGTGTTCGTGCACGGTGAGGCCGGTGCCGTCCGCGAGCTGCGCCGCTTCGTCCGGTCCGGGCTCGGCGTGCCGCGGGAGCGGATGTCGGTGTTGGGCTACTGGCGGCTGGGCAGCACCGAGGACCGCTGGCAGGCCGAGAAGCGCGAGTGGAACGCCGCCGTCGAGGCCGAGGAGGTCGGGCTCGGCGTCGCCTGACCAGGGGTGCCTTCATCGCGACAGAGGCACCCCCGGGGGGTCAGCCGCCCCAGGGGAAGCGTGGGGCGCGGCGCTCGGTGAAGGCGGCGACGCCCTCGGCGAGCTCGCCCGCGGCCGCGGTCTCCCGGTACCAGCGGCCGGCGAGCTCCTCGACCCGGTCCTCGTCGTCCCGGTCGGCGAGCGCGGCGGTGATCTCCTTGGCCGCCCGCTGGGTCAGCGCCGAGCGGGTGGCCAGCACCTCGGCGAAGCGCCGCACCTCGCCGGCGAGGTCACCGGCGGGCAGCAGCCGGTCGACCAGGCCGGTGCGCAGCGCGGTCTCGGCGTCGACCAGCTCGCCGGAGTAGAGCAGGTAGCGGGCCGTCGCCGGTCCCACCAGCCGCACGAGCTGGCGGGTCGACGTCGGGGTGAAGACGATGCCCACCTTCGCCGGGGTCACCCCGAAGACACCGGTCGGGTCGGTGAACCGCAGGTCGCAGCAGGTGGCCAGCTCCACCCCGCCGCCGATGCAGTAGCCGCGGATCATCGCGATCGTCGGCTTCGGGAAGTCGCGCAGCGCGGCCTGCGCGGCGAGGTTGGCCTCGCGGACGTGCGCCATCGGGTCGCCGGCGTCGGGCCCGCCGAGCAGGTCGGCGATGTCGGCGCCGGCGCAGAAGACGGGCCCGGTCCCGGTGACGACGAGGACCCGCACCTCCGCGTCGTCGGCCAGCCCGGCCAGGATGCCCGGCAGCGCCGCCCACATGTCCGCGGTGAGCGCGTTGCGCTTCTCGGGACGGTCGATGGTGAGGGAGGCGACCGCGCCGTCGCGGCCGGTCCGCAGGGTCCCGGTCACCGGCTCAGCCCAGGTCGTCGGTGGCGAAGGTGTCGCACTGCGCCGGGTCGCCGGTCTCGTAGCCGGTGGTGAACCAGCGCCGGCGCTGCTCGGAGGAGCCGTGGGTGAACGCGTCCTGGTCGACCGTGCCACCGCCCAGGTTCTCCTGGATGAAGTCGTCGCCGATCCGCCCCGCCGCGTCCAGTGCCGCGTCGATGTCGGCCTGGGTGATCTCCTCGATCAGCGGGGCGCCGGACTCGTCGGGCACCGTCTCGGCGTGGTTCGCCCACGCCCCGGCGAAGCAGTCGGCCTGCAGCTCCAGGCGCACCGTGCCGCTCGTGGGCCCGGTCTCGCCCGGGGTCACCTGCTGGTTGATCCCGAGCAGGTTCTGCACGTGGTGGCCGTACTCGTGGGCGATGACGTAGGCGTTGACGAACAGCCCGCCCTGGGCGCCGAACTGGGTGCGCAGGGTGTCGAAGAAGGTCAGGTCGATGTACACGAGCTGGTCGGCCGGGCAGTAGAACGGTCCCGAGCCGCTGGTCGCCCCGCCGCACCGGGTCTGCACCTGGCCGGAGAAGAAGACCGTGTCGGTGGGCACGTACCGGTCGCCCAGCGTCAGGGACCAGTAGTCCTGGATCGAGTCGATGTCGGCGACGACGGCGCACTCGACCGACTCGTTCGCGTCGCCGCTGTCGTCGCAGGACTGCTCGAGCGCGGTGTTGTCGGCCGTCTCGCCCTCGGCCAGGCCGCCCGAGAGCGCCCCGAGCCCGGCACCGGCGCCGCCGCTCCCGCCGCCGAGCACCTGGATCAGCACGATCACGAGGATGCCGACCAGCCCGAGCCCGCCGCCGCCCACGGCGATCCCGCGCCCGCCGCCGAGCCCGCCGCGTCCGCGCCGGTCCTGGACCGACGACGTGTCGAGCCGCCCACCCTCCCTGTACCGCATCGCTCGACCGTGCCACCGGCTCCCGGGCACCGCGACCGGGGAGCGGCTCAGCGGCGACGCCGCCGCTCAGGCGCGCTCGGCCGGCTCCGCTCCGGTGCGCGGGGCGGCGTCGCGGTCCTCCCGCAGGAACAGGTACCAGTACGACGTCCCGACGAAGACGACCGCGCCGACCAGGTTGCCCAGGCCCGCCAGCAGCCAGTTGGTCAGGGTGTCGCCCCAGTTCGCGCCCTCGACGCCGGCGAACTGCGCGGCCGGCAGGAAGAACATGTTGGCGACGACGTGGTCGAAGCCCATCGCGACGAAGGCCATGACCGGGAAGAAGACGGCGAGGATCTTGCCCGCGACGCTCGTGGCCGACAGCGACATCCACACCGCGAGGCAGACCAGCCAGTTGCAGCCGACCCCGCGCAGGAAGACCTCCCACGCGGTGTGGGAGGTCTTGCCCTCGGAGATCTCCGCCAGCCGCGCGAAGGTCAGCCCGGCGCTGCCGGTGCTGTCCGGGTCGCCGATGACGCCGGTGGAGACGGCGAGGAAGTAGGCCACGAACAGCGCGCCGAGCAGGTTGCCGCCCAGCACCAGCGTCACGTTCCGGACCACGTCGGCGACGGTGATCTTGCCGTTCATCGCGCTCAGCGGGACCAGCATCATGTTGCCGGTGGCCAGGTCGGAGCCGGCGATCAGCACCAGCACCAGGCCGAGGGTGAACGCCGCGCCCATGAACAGGGTGGGCAGCGTGCCCCAGGTGTCGGCGTCCAGCCCGGAGGAGACGGTGATCGCGACCAGCGCCCCGAAGGAGATGTAGGCGCCGGCGAGGAAGGAGCTGACCAGCACCCGGTCCCAGCTGCGGTGCACCTTCTTCGCCCCGGTCTGGCTGGCGACACGGGCGATCTCGGCGGGTTCCCTGGCGGTCATCGCGCCTCCCCGGGGACGACGGCGTCGGTGCCCGGACCGTAGCGGCACAGGACCGTCCGCGCCGCCCGGCGGCCGTGCGCGGGCCCGACCCGCCTAGGGTCGGGGCGTCCACCGACGCGGGAGGGGTCCATGGCGTTCTCGAACCGGGTGCGCAGCGCGCTGACGACGACGGTGCTCGCCACCGCCGCCACCGGGTTCCTCGCCGGCTGCGGCAGCGACGAGGCCGACGAGCAGGTCGCCTACTGCACCGACGAGGACGGCGAGATCGTCGACGACGACTACTGCGACGACGACTACCGCGGCCCGGGCCTGTTCTTCCTCTACCTCGGCGCCTTCCGCACCGGCCTGCCCGTGGGCACGGTGCTGCCCGCGGGCGGCACCCGCGTCGACCCGCGCGACACCGTCGCCCGCCAGCGCTACGGCCTGCCGGCCGCCGGCGCGGTGGTGGCCGGCACCCGCGTGGCAGGCGGCATCGGCTCGGGCACCGCCGGCACCGGCAGCTCGGGCTCCTGAGGCGCGGGGCGTGCGGCGCGTCGAGAGCGGCGTCGTCCGGCCCGGCTGGGAGGCCGAGATCGAGGCGCAGGGGCTGGTCTTCAACCGCACCACCACCCCGGGCGGTGAGGTGCGCAGCTACTGGCGCGAGGGCCCGTACTACGACTTCACCTCCGACGAGGTCTCCCGGCTCGAGGGGTGGGTCGCCCAGCTGTTCGAG
This sequence comes from Geodermatophilus sp. SYSU D00710, assembly GCF_054050195.1. NCBI lineage: Bacteria > Bacillati > Actinomycetota > Actinomycetes > Geodermatophilales > Geodermatophilaceae > Geodermatophilus > Geodermatophilus sp. SYSU D00710. The sequence goes on along the minus strand of NZ_JBJGYX010000002.1, from coordinate 112,806 downwards.
ATGTGCGTGGCCGCCGGCGACCACGTGATCGAGCACGACCTGTTCGACCGGATGGGCATCCCGCTCATCGCCCGGTCGGGCATCCGCGCCACCTGGGAGTCCGAGCCGCCGAGCGTCTACGGCCGCTTCGACCTGCGCTACGACGGCTCCGGGCCGCCCCGGCTGCTGGAGTTCAACGCCGACACCCCGACCGGGCTGGTCGAGTCGGCGGTCACCCAGTGGAACTGGCACCTGTTCACCGGGCAGGGCCGCGACCAGTGGAACGCGCTGCACGAGAAGCTGGTCGCCGCCTGGCAGCGCAACCTCACCCGCTGGGAGCGGCGCACCGGGCTGCGCCCGCGGGTACACCTCGCCTGGAGCAGCGCGGACGCCTCGGGCGAGGACCGGATGACCGTCGCCTACCTCATGGACACCGTGGTGCAGGCCGGCTACGAGGCCGTCGAGCTCGTCGTCGAGGACATCGCCCTGGACTCCGGCGACGGGCGCTTCTACGACCCCGCCGGCCGCCACCTCGACGTCGTCTTCAAGCTCTACCCCTGGGAGTGGCTGGTCGACGACGAGTTCGGCGCCGCCGTCCTCGCCGACGCCGCGCGGCCCGGCGGCACGACGTGGATCGAGCCGGTCTACAAGATGCTGTGGAGCACCAAGGCGCTGCTGCCGGTGCTGTGGCGGCTCTTCGGCGGCGACCCCGTGCTCTCCGAGCTGCTGCTGCCGGCCTACTTCGCCGACGAGATGCCTTCGAGCTGGCGGGACTACGTGCGCAAGCCGCTGTGGGGCCGCGAGGGCGCCAACGTGCAGATCGTGCGCGACGGGCAGGTGGTGACGGCGCTGCCGGGCCGCTACGGCACCGAGGGGTTCGTCGTCCAGGAGTTCGCGCCGCTACCCGACTTCGCCGGCGTCGACGGCCCGCACCACCCGGTGCTCGGCGCCTGGGTGGTCGACGGCGAGCCCGCCGGCCTCGGCATCCGGGAGAGCGACGGGCTGATCACCGACAACCTCAGCTTCTTCGTCCCGCACACCATCGACGCCCGCTGAGCCGCCCTCACGCCGACCGGTAGGTCAGCAGCGTGACGCCGGAGCGGAAGGTGCGGCTGCCGGTGGCGGTGAGCCGGACGTCGGTGCCCTCGGGGAACAGCCGCCGGCCGCAGCCGAGGACCCGCGGGAAGACGAACAGCCGGTACTCGTCGACGAGCCCGGCGCGGACCAGGGCGTGGCAGAGGGTGATGCTGCCGGTGACGCCGATCTCGCCGTCGCGGCCGGCGACCAGCCGGCGGACCTCATCGACCGGGTCGCCGGACAGCACGGTGGTCTCCGCCCAGCCCGGCTCGGTCAGCGTGCGCGAGACGACGGCCTTCTCCACCGTGTCGAGGTGTGCCGCGATGCCGGTGGTGTCCCCGGTCTGCCGCGGCCAGAAGCCGCGCATGTCCTCGAAGGTGCGCCGGCCGAGGAGGAGGACCGACTGCCCGGCCATGTGCCCGCGGACGACGTCGAGCTGGTCGGAGGCGTCGGCGCCGTCGTCCTGCGGGGCGAACCAGCCGCCGGTGGCCTCCACGACGCCGTCGAGGGTGGTGTTCTGCGTGATCACGAGCCGGCCCACGGGGCCTCCTGTCGGTCGGGGTCTCGCGAGGAGGGACCGTCCGGGCGTCGGAGAGTGATCGGTCCTACCGTCGGGGCATGCCACTCGAGGGGGAGTACGAGCCGAGCACGCAGGGCTGGGTCCGCGACCAGGTGGAGCGCTACGAGGCGACCGGTGGCCGGGAGGCGAACACGCTGCGCGACACCGGGCTGCCGGTGGTGGTCTTCTCCACCCGGGGCGCGCGGACGGGGAAGGTGCGCAAGCAGCCGCTCATGCGCGTGGAGCACGAGGGCGCCTACGCGATGGTCGGCTCCCAGGGCGGCGCGCCGAGGGACCCGGCCTGGGTGGCCAACCTGCGCGAGCACCCCGACCAGGTGACCGTGCAGGACGGCCCGGAGCCATGGGACGGCGTGGCCCGGGAGGTCACCGGTGAGGAACGGGCGCAGTGGTGGGAGCGGGCCGTGGCCGCCTACCCGGCCTACGCCGACTACCAGCGCCGGACCGACCGGGTGATCCCCGTGTTCGTCGTGGAACGGAAGCGGTGACGAGCCTTAGGTGAGGCTGCCCTAAGGTCGCCTCGGTGCCGGACGGTCCGGCGCCGGGAGGAGGGCAGTGGTGCTCTGGGGACGGACGGGACGCGGTCGGGTGGCCGGCGCGGTGCTGGCGGTGACGGTGCTCAGCGGGTGCGGGTCGACGGAGGCCGCGGCGGGAGGCGAGGCGGCGCCCGCCGAGGAGACGCGCACGATCGAGCACGCCATGGGCCAGACCGAGGTCGCCGGCACCCCCGAGCGGGTCGTCGTCCTGGACACCGGCGAGCTCGACGCCACCCTGGCGCTGGGCGTTCCGCCGGTCGGCGCGGTCCGCACCGACGTCAGCGACGAGCTGCCCGGGTTCGTCACGGCGGCCGGTGTCGACCCCGCCGACATCGCCGCCGTGGGCACCATCGCCGAGCCGGACCTGGAGGCCATCGCGGCGCTCGAGCCCGACCTCATCCTGTCCAACTCCGTGCGGCACGCCGACGTCTACGAGCAGCTGGCGGGCATCGCCCCCACCGTCTTCGCCGAGACGATCGGGGAGAGCTGGCAGGAGAACCTGCTGCTGGCCGGCGAGGCGCTCGGCCGCGAGGAGCAGGCCCGGGAGCTGCTCGACGCCTACACCGCCCGGGCCGCGGAGGTCGGCGCCCTGTACGGGGACCCGGCGGCGACGGAGGTCAGCGTCGCCCGGTTCCTCGACGGCACGCTCGTCCGGCTCTACGGCGAGGGGTCGTTCATCGGGTCGGTGCTGGCCGACGTCGGCTTCGCCCGGCCGGAGGTGCAGCGCACCGCCGAGACCTTCGTCGAGGTCTCGCCCGAGCAGGTGACGCAGGCCGACGGCGACCTGCTGTTCCACGGCGCCTACGGCGAGGCGGGGGCGACGGCGGCCGCGCAGGTCACCGGCGGGCCGCTGTGGCAGTCGATCCCCGCGGTCGCCGAGGGGCGGTCCTTCGCCGTCGACGACGACCGCTGGTTCCTCGGCCTCGGCCCGCTCGGCGCCGGCCTGGTCCTCGACGACCTCGAGGAGCTGGCCGGCCGGCTGGCCTGACGCTCCCGCGCCGTCGCCGGCGGCTCAGAAGCCGGCGACGGCGTGCGGGGTGTAGGGCTCCTCGAGGCGGGCGACCTCGTCGTCGGTCAGGTGCAGGTCGACGGCGGCGACGGCGTCGTCGAGGTGCCCGACCTGCGTGACACCGACGATCGGCGCGGTCACGACCGGCTTGGCGAGCAGCCAGGCCAGCGCCACCTGCGCCCGCGGGACGCCGCGCTCGCGGGCCACCTCGGCCACCCGCTCGACGACCGCGCGGTCGCTGCGCTCGTCGTAGAGGCGGTTGCCGAAGGCGTCGTTGCGCGAGCGGTGCGTCGTCTCGTCCCAGTCGCGGGTGAGCCGGCCGCGGGCCAGCGGGCTCCACGGGACCACGCCGATGCCCTGGTCGGCGCACAGCGGCAGCATCTCCCGCTCCTCCTCGCGGTTGAGCAGGTTGTAGTGGTCCTGCATCGACACGAACCGGTGCCAGCCGTGCTCGCCGGCGGTGAACAGCGCCTTGGCGAACTGCCAGGCCCACATGCTGCTCGCGCCCAGGTAGCGGACCTTGCCCGAGCGGACGCAGGCGTCCAGCGCCTCGAGCGTCTCCTCGACCGGCGTGTGCGGGTCCCAGCGGTGGATCTGGTAGAGGTCGACGTGGTCGACCTGCAGCCGCCGCAGGCTCGCCTCGAGCTCGCGCAGGACGGCCACGCGGGACAGCCCGCCGCCGTTGGGGCCCGGGCGCATCCGGCCGTGCACCTTGGTGGCCAGGACGACGTCGTCGCGGCTGGTGAACGCGCGGATCGCCCGCCCGGTGATCTCCTCGCTGGAGCCGGCCGAGTAGACGTTGGCGGTGTCGAGGAAGGTCACGCCGGCCTCGAGGGCGCGGCGGATGAGCGGCATCGCCTCGTCCTCGGGCAGGCTCCACGGGGTCATCCCGCGCTCCGGCTCGCCGAAGCTCATCATCCCGAGGCAGATCCGCGAGACCTCCAGGCCGGTGGCGCCCAGCCGCGTGTACTGCATGCGCCCACCCTGCTGCGGCGGCCGGTCGCCCGCGACCGCGACCGCGTGCGCCTTGCCGGGGTCGAGGGCGGCGCTCCTGCGGACATCCGGCGGCGCTCCTGCGGTGTTCTCGACACTCCTGCGGTGTCGCAGCACCGCAGGAGTGCGCGCAGCACCGCAGGAGTCGGCGTGGAATCCGCGCGCCGGTCGTGGAACCGCATGGGGTGCGCCTTGCCGGGCTTCTTCGGGCACCGCTGGTCCTGCAGCGCCCGCAACGCACGGGGAACGCGGGCGGTACGGCGTCCTCAGGGCAGCCGCGCGGCCAGCTCCGGCACCCGCTCGGCGACGCCGTCGGGGAAGGCGGTGAACGGCTCGGCGGTCACCGCACGCTTCGCCCCCGTGCCCGTCCACCGCCACGTGCCGACCGCGGAGCCGCCGGTGACCACGGTGGGGCGGAAGACGCCGTTGCCGCCTGGGACGATCCGGTCGGCGTGCTCGGCGGGCACGGTGCAGGTGCGGTCGGCGTAGCCCAGCACCACCTCGTCGAAGCCGGGCAGCAGGTGCACGTCCTCCGCCTCGGCGCGGCAGGCGGCCAGCCGGTCGGGGGTCTCGGGGTCCATCAGCATCTCGGTGCCGTCGACGTCGACCGCCGCCAGCCGGTCGCGCACCAGCGCGAGGCCCGCCCGGACGTCCCGCACCGTCGTCCCCGCCCAGCGGACCAGGTCGGCGACGGTGGCCGGCCCGTGCCCGGTGAAGAAGCGCATCACCAGCTCCCCCCAGGCCTCCTCGCCGGTGAGCCGCCGGGGGCGCGGCACCCACTCGTCGAGCAGCACGAACGCCTGGTCGCCGCCCTCGGGCGGGCCGAGGACCAGCGTCCCGGTCTGCGCGAGGTACCAGAGCGTGTGGTAGCCCTTCTGGCCCGCGACGTCGCAGCCGCCGTCGGCCAGCATGGCCAGCAATTCCCGCCGGCCCAGCCGCCCGCCGGTGAGCGCGGCCACCGCCGTCGCCCGCGAGCGCTCCAGGTCGGCCTCGGTGAGCCCGACGACCGCCCGCCGCCTGGCCGCGCCCGCGAGCGGGCGGGCGCCGAGCAGGTCGAGCATCCAGTGCAGGTCCTCGGCGGCGGTGAGGTGCAGGGTGCCGCGCATCGGCCACGAGCGGACGACGGCGCCGGTCTCGAGCGCCGCCTCGACCCCGGCCCGCGACCGGTCGGCGGTGCGCAGCGCCACCGAGGTCACCGCGCCCGGCCAGTCCTGCCCCTGGACGGCGAGCAGCCCGCGGACGGCGGCCGCGGCGTCGGGGAACGGCGGGCCGGCCACCCGCTGGGCCACCAGCCGCAGCAGCGCGACCTCGCTCAGCGGGACCGACGGCGTCGTCATGGCGCGACCCTGCCACGGGGCACCGACGCACCGGCGCGGTCAGCGCACGAGGTGCAGGTGGACCATGTCCTCCGCGTCGGGCTCGGTGGTCAGCGGCGTGAACCCGGCGGCGGCCGCCGCGCACAGGCTGGCGGTGTCGTCCGGCTCGATGCCGAGGACGAACTGCTCGACGTCGGCGGTCGCAGGTGCGGCGACCAGGGCCCGCAGCGTGGCGGCGCCGATCCCGCGGCCGCGGCGGGACGGGGCGACGACGTAGGCCGCGCCCATCGTGCGCCGGGGGTCGGTGGACAGGACCCGCTCGGCCGCCGGGTCCCACTCCGTCCAACGGTCGTAGACGTCGCCGCCGACCTGCGCGACGACCACGCCGTCGCCGTCGAGGGCGACGAAGGCGCACGAGCGCAGCACCCGCCGGCCGCGGAACTCGTCGGTCCACACCGTGCTGCGCAGCGCCAGCTCCCGGGCGGGCCAGTCCCGCCCGCCCAGCCGGCGCCGGGTCTCCGCGTCGTCGAACCACGGCAGCACCCCGGGCAGGTGTTCCGGCTCGAACGGGACCAGCCGGACGGTGTCCACCCGTGCCAGCGTGGCCCGCGCCCGCACCGCCCGCACCCGCGGCGCTGACAGACTGCCGCCCGTGCAGGCGGAGGACTGGGACGCGCGCTACGCCGAGCGGCAGCAGTGGTCGGGGGAGCCCAACCCGCTGGTCGCCGAGCTCGTGGGGGACCTTCCGCCGGGCGACGCGGTCGACCTGGCCGCGGGGGAGGGGCGGCACGCGCTGTGGCTGGCGCGGCTGGGCTGGCGCGCCACCGCCGTCGACTTCTCCGCCACCGGGCTGGCCCGCGGGCAGGCCCAGCCCGGCGCCGACCGGGTCACCTGGGTGACCGCCGACGTGACCACCTGGTCGGCGCCGCCCGGCTCGGCCGACCTCGTGCTGGTCGCCTACCTGCACCTGCCGGACCCGGCGATGACCGACCTGCTGCGGCGCGCCGTCGGCTGGCTGCGGCCCGGCGGGCGGTTCCTGCTGCTCGGCCACGACGTCGACAACCTCGCGCACGGCGTCGGCGGGCCGCAGGACCCCGCGATCCTGCACAGCGCCGCCCGGCTGGCGCCGGTGGCCGGGCTGCTCGACGTCGACCGGCTCGAGCAGGTGCGCCGGGAGACCCCGGCCGGCACCGCCCTGGACACCCTGCTGTGGGGACGGCGACCGGGCCGATCCCTCGGCTCCGGCCGGTAGCGTCGCGGGCGTGATGGGGATGGGCGGGGCCGGCGGTCCGGGAGCCGAGCGGCGACGGCGGCTGGTGGCCGTCGTCGTCGTCGTCGCGCTGGTGGTGGCCGCGGGCGCCACCGTGCTCAGCCTCGTCCTGCAGTGAGGAGGTCTGCCGTGACCGACCCGATCGAGGAGTGGTTCGCCGCGGCCGGTCCGCGGGCCGACGAGCTGCGCCGCGTCGACGCGCTCGTGCGGGAGGCCGCGCCCGGGCTCGACCGGCAGCTCGTGCCCGCGGGCTCCGGGCGGGTGCTCGGCTACGGGCTGATGCCCTACCGGCCGCGGTCGGCGAAGGAGACGACGTCGTGGCCGCTGGTCGCCCTCGCAGCGCAGAAGCGGCACCTGTCGCTGTACGTCTGCGCCGTCGTCGACGGGGAGTACCTCCCCGAGACACGCGCCGAGCGGCTGGGGAGGGTCTCGTGCGGTCGCAGCTGCGTCCGGTTCACCTCGCTCGACCGCGTCGACGCCGGGGAGCTGAGCGCGCTGGTGCGCGACGCCGCGGCGGTCACCGCGGCCGGCGACAACGCCTACTTCTCGATCTGATCGCCGCCGGGTGGACCTTGGTCCCTGGTGCCCCTGGGACAGGAGGGCCAGTCTGGTCCCACGGGGAGTAACGGAACCACAACGGATGAGAGGGCGCGCCTGCGCATGACCGCGAGCACCGAGCACGCTCCCGCCGTCGACACGTCCGTCGTCGAGGCGGTCGCCCGTCTCGTGGAGGAGTTCCGTCCGCGGGTCCGACCGCACGTCGTGGGCTCGGTCGTGGCGTCCTGCCGCCGCGACCTCAGCGGCGTCCCCGTCACCGCGCTGCCCGAGCTGGTCGAGCGGCTGGCGCGCACCCGCCTGGAATCGGTCCGCTGAGAGCCGTCGGCTGAATGCGCTTGCCCCGTCGCCGACGATGACCGGGTGGGTTCCGTCGACGTGAGCGGGGTCCGGCACACGCTGCCGGACGGCCGGGTGCTGCTGGACGACGTCTCCTTCCGCGTGGGGGACGGCGCCCGCGCGGCGCTGGTCGGGGAGAACGGCGCCGGGAAGACGACGCTGCTGCGGATCGTCGCCGGGGACCTCCTGCCCGAGGCCGGGGCGGTCGTCCGCAGCGGCGGCCTGGGCGTCATGCGGCAGTTCATCGGCTCGGTCCGCGACGACACCACCGTGCAGCGCTTCCTCGTCGACCTGTCCGCCCCGGCCGTGCGCGAGGCCTGGCACGCCGTGGAGGCCGCCGAGCTGACCCTCATGGAGACCGACGACGAGCCCGCGCAGCTGGCCTACGCCGACGCGCTCGCGCAGTGGGGCGACGCCGGCGGCTACGACGCCGAGGTCACCTGGGACACCGTGACCGTCGCGGCGCTCGGCGTGCCCTACGACCGGTGCAAGTACCGGGAGCTGTCCACGCTGTCGGGCGGCGAGCAGAAGCGGCTGGCGCTCGAGGCGCTGCTCCGCGGGCCCGAGCAGGTGCTGCTGCTCGACGAGCCGGACAACTACCTCGACGTCCCCGGCAAGCGCTGGCTGGAGGAGCGGCTGCTCGAGACCCGCAAGACGGTGCTGTTCGTCAGCCACGACCGCGAGCTGCTCGCGCGGGTCGCCGACCGGGTGGTCACCGTCGAGGGCGGGACCGCGTGGGTGCACGGTGGCGGCTTCACGACCTACCCGGAGGCCCGCGCGGCGCGGCACGAGCGGATGGCCGAGCTGCGGCTGCGTTGGGACGAGGAGCACCAGCGGCTGGTCGACCTGGTCCGCACGCTGCAGCAGCAGGCGGCCAACTCGCCGGACATGGCCTCGCGCTACCGCGCCATGCAGACGCGGCTGGCGAGGTTCGAGGCCGCGGGCCCGCCGCCGGACCGGCCGCCGGAGCAGAAGGTGGCCATGCGGCTGCGCGGCGGCCGCACCGGGCAGCGCGCCGTCATGGCCGAGCAGCTGGAGCTGACCGGGCTGATGCAGCCGTTCGACCTGGAGGTCTGGTACGGCGACCGGGTGGCGGTGCTGGGCGCGAACGGCGCGGGCAAGTCGCACTTCCTGCGGCTGCTGGCCGGCCAGGACGTCGCGCACACCGGGTCCTGGCGGCTCGGCGCCCGCGTCGTCCCCGGCTTCTTCGCCCAGACCCACGCGCACCCCGAGTGGCTCGACCGCACGCCGGTGGACCTGCTCTGGCACGGCGAGCCGGGCCGGCCGGGCGTCGACCGCGGCCGGGCGATGGCGGTGCTGCGCCGCTACGGGCTCACCGACTCCGCCGACCAGCCGTTCCGCACGATGTCGGGCGGGCAGCAGGCGCGGTTCCAGATCCTGGTGCTGGAGCTGTCGGGCGCCACGCTGCTGCTCCTCGACGAGCCCACGGACAACCTCGACGTGCTCTCGGCGGAGTCGCTGGAGGAGGCACTGGCCGCCTTCGACGGCACCGTGCTCGCGGTGACCCACGACCGGTGGTTCGCGCGCTCGTTCGACCGGTTCCTGGTCTTCGGCGCCGACGGCCGGGTGTACGAGTCGGCCGACCCGGTGTTCGACGAGACCCGGGTCGTCCGCGCCCGCTGACCGCTGTCAGGCTGCCTGGACAGTCAGGGCAGCCTGACGGATGCTGGGGCATGGACGTCGACGACCTCGAGCGGCAGCACACCCTCGCCAGCGCCGTCCGGCGGTACGACGAACTGCGGGCCCGCGACTCGCTGGCCGACCCCGACGACCCGGCCGGCCCGCGCCCGCTCACCCGGGCGGAGGCGCTGGAGCTGCTGGCCCTGGGTGAGGTCATCGCCCGCCGGGCCGCCCAGGGCCGGCAGCTCACGGTGCGCACGGCGCGGGCCACCGGCGCGTCGTGGGCGCAGATCGGCCGGGCGCTCGGCGCCACCCGCCAGTCGGCGTGGGAGGCGCACCGCCGGTGGATCGACACCCAGGTCCACCACCCCGAGGGCTCGGGCGGGTTCACCGAGGACGAGGCCGCCGAGGCCCGCGCCCTGCTGGCCAACGACGCCGACTGAACGCCCGGGCGTCACGCAGGCTCCGGGCGGTGATCATCGGACGTGTGCACGGCCGGGCGGCGTGTCCGGCCGTGTCGCGTGCACGCATCCGATGATCGACACGGAGGGCCACCCGCGGCGTCAGCCGAACGCGCGGCCCTCGCCCCGGTACGTCGGGACGGCGCCGGTCAGCCGGTCGCCGGCCAGCGTGTGCAGGACGTCGACGTGCTCGCACGGCTCGCCGGCCTTGGCGTGCCGGAACCACACCCGGTCGCCGACCGCGAGCCCACCGGCGCCCGGACCCCGCAGCGGCGTCTGCACCTCACCGGCGCCCTCGGTGCCGAGCAGCCGCAGCCCCGCCGGGTGCACCGGGCGCGGGGAGCGGTCGGGGCCGGGCGGGCCGGACGCGATCCAGCCCCCCGCCGCCACGGTGACGATCCCGGGTGCCGGGCGGCGGGTGACCGGCAGCGCGAACAGCAGGGCCGGCTGGCCGCGGACGGCGCGGTAGCCGTCGAAGAGCGTCGGCTGGTAGAGCCCCGACCCGGCGGCCACCTCGGTCACCGACGGGTCGGCCGCGGTGCGCTCCAGGCTGCCGGTGCCGCCGCCGTTGACGAACTCGAGCGGCGCCACCGCCGACACGGCGGCCACCATCGCGGCCCGCCGCCGCACCAGCTCCCGCATCGACAGCGCCTGCACCCCGCGCACCGCCAGGGCGCGCACCGGCCGCCCGGGCGGGGCGTCGGGGACCCCGGCCACCTGCGCCTCGTAGGCCATCAGCCCCACCAGCGTGAACCCGGCCCGGCCGTGCACCGTGCGGGCCAGCGCCGCGGCGCCGGCCGGGTCGTGCATCGGCGACCGGCGCACGCCGAGGTGGACCCGCCCGCCGCCGGCGCGCAGCGAGGCGTCGAGGTCGAGGCACACCCGCACCGGCGGGCGGGTCCCGGGGGCGGCGACGGCGTCGACGAGGTCGAGCTGGGCGGGGGAGTCGACCACCAGCGTCACCCGGGCGGCGAGCACCGGGTCGGCCACCAGCCGGCGCAGCGCGGCCCGGTCGGCCGAGGGGTAGCCGACGACGACGTCCTCGCACACCGGGTCCTCGCCGCCGGCCAGCCACAGCGCCTCGGCCAGCGAGTAGGCCAGCACGCCCGCGAAGCCCGGCCGCGCCAGCACCCGCCGCAGCACCGCGCGGCTGCGCACGGACTTGCTCGCCACCCGCACCGGCCGCCGGCCCGCCCGGCGGACCAGCGCGGCGGCGTTGGCGTCGAGGGCGTCGAGGTCGAGGACGGCGAGCGGCGGGTCGAGGTCGGCGGTCGCGGCGTCGAGCCGGGCCCGCGCCGGGGCGGTCACGGCACCGGAGCCTCCCGGGCGGGAGCGGAGCGGGGCAAGGCCCTCGACGGGTGGAGCCGGGGCGGACACACTGCCGCGGACACCGGAGGAGGACGACGTGGCGGGCAGCCGGCGCACGGGTACCTGGCGCAACTGGGCGGGCGACCAGCGGGCGACCGGGCTCACCGTCGTCACCCCGGCCGGCACGGAGGCGATCGCCGCGGAGCTGCGGGCGGCCGGCGCCGCGGGCCGCCGCGTGACCGCACTGGGCAGCGGCCACTCGTTCAGCGGCATCGGCCGGCCCGAGGACGTCGCGCTGAGCCTGCGCCGGCACGCCGCGCTGGTCGACGTCGACGACGCCGGCCTGGTCACCGTGCAGGCCGGCATGCCGCTGCACCGGCTGGACGCCGAGCTCGCCAGGCGCGGCTGGGCGCTGACCAACCTCGGCGACGTCGACCGGCAGACCGTGGCCGGCGCGGTGTCCACCGGCACGCACGGCACCGGCGCCCGCTTCGGCGGCCTGGCCACCCAGCTGCGGGCGCTCGAGCTGGTCACCGCCGAGGGCGCCGTGCTGCGCTGCTCACCGGCCGAGCACCCCGACGTCTTCTCCGCCGCCCGCGTGGGGCTCGGCGCGCTGGGCGTGCTGAGCACGGTGACGCTGCAGGCCGTGCCCGCCTTCGCCCTGCGGGCCGAGGAGGGCCCGGCGCGGCTGCCGGACCTGCTGGCCGCCTTCGACGAGGTCATGACCTCGACCGACCACGTCGAGTTCTACTGGTTCCCGCACACCGACCGGTGCGTGACCAAGTGCAACACCCGGGTGCCACTGTCGGAGCTGGCGCCGCCGTCCCGGGCGCGGGCGCTGTGGGACGGCGAGGTGCTGGCCAACGCCGGGTTCGCCGCCGTCGTCGCGGCCGGTCGCCGGGTGCCCGCGCTGGTCCCGCCCCTCGCCCGCCTCTCGGCCGGCGCCTTCAGCAGGCGCCCCCACACCGACCTCGCCCACCGGGTGTTCGTCGCCCGCCGGCGGGTCCGGTTCCGCGAGATGGAGTACGCCGTCCCGCGGGCGGCCGCCCCGGAGGTGCTCGCCGAGCTGCGCCGGGTGGTCGACGCCGGGCCGTGGCGCATCCCGTTCCCCGTCGAGGTGCGGGTCGCTGCCGCCGACGACGTCCCCCTGTCGACCGCGTCCGGGCGGGACACCGCGTACGTCGCCGTCCACGTGCCGGCCCGCGACCGCTCGGGGGGCTGGTTCTCGGCGTTCGAGGCGATCGCCGCCGAGGTCGGCGGCCGGCCGCACTGGGGCAAGCAGCACGGCCTGGACGCGGCCGCGCTGGCCGGCCGCTACCCGCGGTTCGGCGAGTTCACCGCGCTGCGGGCCCGGCTCGACCCCGCCGGCGTGCTCGGCAACGCGCACCTCGACCGGGTGCTCGGCCCGGTCGCGCAGCCCGCCGGGCGGACCTGAGCGGTCAGAGGTCGACGTCGGGCTCGCCGGTGCCGCCGATCCGGTCGAGCTCCTCCGTCTCGGCCGGCCCGAGCACCCGTGCCGCGGCCTGCAGGTCCTCCTCCAGGTGCGCCACCGACGAGGTGCCCGGGACGAGCAGCAGGTTGGGGGAGCGGACCAGCAGCCACGCCAGCGCCACCTGCTCCGGCGTGGTCTCCAGCCGCCGGGCCACGGTCTCCAGCGCCGCCGTGCGCAGCGGCGGGGACCCGCCGAGCGGGGCGCAGGGCACGAAGGCGACGCCCTCGCGGGCCAGCGCGTCGACCATCGGGTCGTCGTCGCGGTGCAGCAGGTCGTAGCGGTTGTGCACGCACACCACCGGCGCGATCGCCCGCGCCTCGGCGAACTGCTGCGTCGTCACGTGGGAGACGCCCAGGTGGCGGACCAGACCCTCCTGCTGCAGCTGCGCCAGCGCCCCGAACGGCTCGGCCAGCGAGCGCTCCACGGGCCCGGCGGAGCCGGGCATCCGCAGGACCACGACGTCGAGGACGTCGGCACCGAGGTGGTCGAGGTCGTCCTGCACGGCCGAGCGCAGCTCCTCCGGGGTGAGCGCCTCGTGCCACGCGCCGTCCGGGGTCCGCCGGGTGCCCACCGCGGTGACGATCGTCAGTTGTTCCGGGTACGGGTGCAGCGCCTCGCGGACGACCTCGTTGGTGACGTGCGGGCCGTAGGAGCCGCTGGTCGCGACGTGGTCGACGCCGAGCTCCACGGCCCGGCGCAGCAGGGCGACGGCGGCGTCCCGGTCCGCGGGCGGGCCGAGGGCGTCGGGACCGGCCAGCCGCATCGCGCCGAGGCCGATCCGGTTGACCGTGCGGTCCCCCAGCGGGAACTGCCCTGACCTCTCGGCGTGGAAGACCGTCATGGCCCCGTCCTACCCGGTCGGCGCCGCCCGACCCGCGGTGCTCAGGCGGCCCGGTCGAGCCGGTCGCCCACCTCCTGGCGCCACCGCCGGACGTCGGCGGTCACCCGCGCGCGCTCGCGGCGGTCGGCCCGCCGGACCGCCAGCGCCAGGCCGCTGCCGACCAGCGCCAGCCCCGCCCCGACCCACATCGGCGCGGTGTAGCCGAGGTCGAGGGACAGGACGAGCGCGCCGAGGGCCGCTCCGAGCGCGTTGGCCACGTTGAACGCCGCCTGGTTGGCCGCGGACACCAGGCTGCCGCCGCGCACCCGGGCCGCCTCGATGACGCCGTTCTGGACGACCGGGCCCATCGCGAAGGCCACGGTGCCGAAGAGCACCAGCAGGGCGATCGCCGCGGCGGGCGTGCGGGCGAGCAGCGCGAACGCCCCCAGCAGCACGGCGGTGACCAGCAGGCCGGCGGCGACGAAGGAGAACCCGAAGCGGTCGCCCAGCCGCCCGCCAGCCAGCGTGCCGACGGTCGTGCCGACGCCGAACAGGGCCAGCACCGGGGTCACCCAGCCCTCGGGCAGGCCGGCCAGCTCGGTCAGGATGGGGCTGACGTAGCTGTAGACGGCGAACAGCGCGGCGAACCCGACCATCGTCAGGGTCAGGACCAGCCACACCTGACCGCGGCGGAAGGCGGCCAGCTCCGAGCGCAGGTCGCCGCGCTCCCCGGTCCCGGCCGGCAGCCAGGCCAGCAGCCCGGCGATGGTGACCAGCCCGATCCCGGCGATGGCGCCGAGGACGAGCCGCCAGCTCAGCTGCTGGGCGACGAAGGTGCCCAGCGGCACCCCGACGACGTTGGCCAGCGTCAGGCCGGTGATCATCAGCGAGATGGCCTGCGTCGCGCGCTCCGGTGGCACCAGGCGGCGGGCCGCCACCGCGCCGACGCCGAAGAACGAGCCGTGCGCCAGCGCGGTGACCACCCGGGCGGCGACCAGGGTCTCGTAGGTCGGGGCGAGCGCCGACAGGGCGTTGCCCACGACGAACACGCCCATCAGCGCGACCAGCGTCTGCCGGGGCGAGAAGCGGACCCCGAGCGCGGTGAGCGTCGGGGCACCGAGGACGACGCCGACCGCGTAGGCGGAGATGAGCAGGCCCACCGCCGACACCGACACCCCGAGACCGTCGGCGATCTCGGGCAGCATGCCCATGACGACGAACTCGGTGGTGCCGATGCCGAAGGCGCCGATGGCGAGGGCGAGCAGGCCGCGGGGCACGGGAGGACTCCAGGGGGACGACGGCGGGCGAGCGGGAACGTGCGGACGTCGTCGTCCGTGCGGGTCCTACCCGGGGACAAGGAACCGGCCGCGCGGGACATGCCCCGCGCGGCCGGTGGGTCCGGTCACAGGACCGGTCAGGGCTGCAGGAGCACCTTCACCGCGCCGTCCTTCTTCTCGCGGAAGTCGGCGTAGGCCTGCGGTGCCTGCTCCAGCGGCACCCGGTGGGTGGCGAAGTCGTCGACGCCGAGCGGGTCGCCCTCGACCAGCAGCGGGAGGATGTCGGGCACCCAGCGCCACACGTTGGCCTGGCCCATCCGCAGCTGGATCTGCTTGTCGAACATCTTCGACAGCGGCATCGGGTCGGTGGCCCCGCCGTAGACGCCCGACAGCGAGATGGTCCCGCCGCGCCGGACCGCCTCGATGGCCGTGTTCAGCGCCGCCAGCCGGTCGATGCCGGCGACCTTCATCACCGGCGCCATGATCGCGTCCGGGACGACGGCGGAGGCCTTCTGGGCGATCTGCGCCAGCGGGGAGCCGTGCGCCTCCATGCCGACGGCGTCGATGACCGCGTCGGCGCCGCGGCCGTCGGTGCGGTCGCGGATCTCGGCGACGACGTCGTCCTGGTCGGTGGTGCGGATCACCTCGGTGCCGCGGGCGGTGGCGCGGGCGAGCCGCTCGGGGACGACGTCGACCCCGACGGCCCGGACGCCGAGGTGGGCGGCGATCCGGGTGCACATGTCACCGATGGGTCCCAGCCCCAGCACCAGCAGGGTGCCGCCGGGCGGCGTCGCGGCGTACTGCACCGCCTGCCAGGACGTCGGCAGCACGTCGGAGAGGTAGACGAACCGGTCGTCGGCCGGCCCGTCGGGGACCTTGATGGGCAGCGTGTTGCCGAAGGGCACCCGCAGGTACTCCGCCTGGCCGCCGGGGACCTGCCCGTAGAGCTTGGTGTAGCCGAACAGCGAGGCACCGAAGCCCTGGTCGCGGTTCTGCGTGGTCTCGCACTGCGACTGCAGGCCCTGCGAGCACATCCAGCAGGTGTTGCAGGAGATGTTGAACGGCACGACGACGCGGTCGCCCGGCTTGACGGCGGTCACCGCGGACCCGACCTCGCGGACGACCCCCATCGGCTCGTGGCCCATGACGTCGCCCTTGGACATGAACGGCGCCATCACCTCGATCAGGTGCAGGTCCGACCCGCAGATCCCGCTGGAGGTGATCTCGACGACGACGTCGGTGTCCTCCTGGATCGACGGGTCGGGGACGGTGTCGACCTGTACGTCGGCACGTCCGTGCCAGGTGACTGCGCGCATGAGTGGGCTCCTCAGCTCCTCGTCAAGGGGTTCCGCACGGGCTCCTGCCCCACGTGAGGCTCGTCGCGCTGGTCGTGTGGCCTCAGCGGCGCGTCTCTCACCCTGCGTAGAGAAACAGTTGACGCTGCGTCGAACGACATCTGTGTGACTGCGTGACCCATGCCACCGAACCGAGTTTCGATACCCCTCGACTCAGATCACGAAACCATCACGGCGTGTTTACATGGGCCCCGCCCGCTCCCCCGGGCACCGCACGACGACCCCGTCCCCGACGAGAGCCAGGTGTATGTCCGAGCGCCACCCCGACCGCCTCTCCGACGGAGGGACCCCGCACGACCCCGCGGGCCGGCCCTCCCGACAGGCCACAGCGGCATCGCCCTCCCGGCGACGCGCCCCGGCCGGGAAGGCCCAGCGGACGGCCCCGGAACGGCGTCAGGGGGAGACGTCGCCGGCCGGGAAGAGCACCGCCACCCGTTCCGCCCGCCCCCGGCCCACATCACGCCCGCGCTCCGGCGTCGCGGCCGGCTCCACTGCCACCGGCCTCGAGGTCCGCACGGTCGTCGTCAGCGGCAACACGGTCGTCGACGACCGCGTCCCGGCGCCCGCCGACGTCGTCGAGGAGGTCCTCGCGGCCGAGCCGGTGACCGCCGTCGCCGACACCACGGAGCTCGTCGAGGCCGCCGACGCGCAGGCCCTGGCCGCCGTCGTCGTCCCCCGCGAGGAGTCCGGGCCCGAGACGGCCGGGTCCGGGACCGCCGAGTCCGGGACCGCCGAGTCCGAGGCCGCCGCGCCCGAGGACGGCCGGCCCGCCGTGGCCGGCGGTCACACCCGGCGCCGGACCCTCCGCCGGCTCCGGCCGCCGCGCCGCCGCCCGGCCTTCTACCTGGCCGCCGCGCTCGTCGGCGCGGTCGGTCTCGGCACCTCCGCCACCGGTGACCGGGCAGCCCAGGCCGTCGGCACCGAGCCGGTGAGCTCCTCGGTGAGCGTCGCCCAGGAGCTCGGCCTGGACCGCGAGGAGTCCGCCGCGGCCGCCGGAGCCGCCGAGCTGCGCTCCGACGCCGCCCTGCTCGGCGAGCTGGCCGCCAGCCGCACCGCGCGCGAGACCGAGGAGGCCGCAGCCGCCCAGGCGCAGGCGGAGGCGGAGCGGGTCGCCGCGGAGGCGGCCGCCGCCGCGGCGGCGGAGGCCGCCCGGCCCGAGGCGGTCCTGCCGGTGGAGGGCGGCCGGCTCACCAGCGGCTTCGGCGCGCGCTGGGGCAAGCTGCACGCCGGCATCGACCTGGCCGCCCCCATGCTCACGCCGGAGTACGCGGCGGCCGACGGCGTCGTCCTCGAGGCCGGCCCGGCCAGCGGCTACGGCAACGTGGTCTACATCCAGCACGACAACGGCGACGTCACCGTCTACGGGCACATGGAGGAGATCCTCGTCCAGCCCGGCCAGGTGGTCCGCGCCGGCGACACCATCGCGCTGCTGGGCAACCGCGGTCAGTCCACCGGGCCGCACCTGCACTTCGAGGTGCACGTCGGCGGCATCGACGGGCAGAAGATCGACCCGCTCCCGTGGCTGCGGGAGCGCGGCGTCGCCATCTGAGCGAGGCCCCCTCGACACGCCCCCTCCCGGCAGGTCCGGGCAGGGGGGGTGCTCGTGCGGGGACACTGCCGGGGGAGGGGAGGTGGCGCCGATGGGAGCCGGGCACGCACACGGCCACGGCACCGCCGCAGGCGCGTCCCGTGGTCGGCTCGCGCTGGTCCTCGCGCTCACCCTCGCGGTGGCCGGGGCCGAGGTCGTCGGCGCGCTGGTGTCCGGGTCGCTGGCGCTGCTCGCCGACGCCGGCCACATGGTCACCGACGCGCTCGGGATCGGTCTGGCCCTCGGCGCGGTCACCCTGGCCCAGCGCCCGGCCCGCGGCCGGCGCACGTTCGGCTGGCAGCGGGTGGAGATCCTGGCCTCCGTCGCCAACGGGCTGCTGCTCACCGGGGTCGCCGTCGTCGTCGTGGTCGAGGCCGTCCGCCGGATCGGCGACCCGCCCGAGATCGACTCCGCGGTGGTGCTCGCCGTCGCCGCCGCCGGCCTGCTGGCCAACCTCGTGGGGCTGGCGCTGCTGCACCGGCGCCGCGGGTCGCTCGCGGTCCGCGGCGCCCACCTCGAGGTGCTCGGCGACGCGCTCGGCTCGGTGGCGGTCCTGGTCGCCGGGGGCGTCGTCGCCCTGACCGGGTGGACGCCGGCCGACACCGTCGCCGCGCTGCTGGTCGGCTGCCTGGTGCTGCCGCGGGCCTGGGCGCTGCTGCGGGAGTCCCTCGACGTGCTGCTCGAGGCCGCCCCGCGCGACGTCGACCTCGACCGGGTCCGCGCCCACCTGCTCGGGGTCGAGGGCGTCATCGGCGTCCACGACCTGCACGCCTGGACGATCACCTCCGGCCTGCCGGTGCTCTCGGCGCACGTCGTGGTCACCGACGAGGTGCTGGCCGACGGGCACGGCGGGCGGGTCCTCGACGCGCTGTGCGCCTGCCTGGGCGACCACTTCGACGTCCCGCACTGCACCTTCCAGATCGAGGCCGAGGCGCACGCCGGCCACGAGGCCCCCGTCCACGACTGAGGAAGGACCACCTTCCCCCCACGCCTGGCAAGGCTCGGCGCGGGACCCTGGAGGGTGGCCGTTCCATCCTCTCACCAGGTGGGACAGTGGGGTGGTCGACCGCGGAGGACCGGAGGTACAGGTGGAGCACGGGCACCACTCGGGCATGTGGGTGCCCAGCGAGCCGCCCACGTGGGGACGGCTGTTCCTGCCGCACCTCGATGCCTGGTCGGTGCTGCCGGTGCTCGCCCTGCTCGGGCTCGTGGTCTACCTGGTCGGCGTGGTCCGGCTGCGGCGCTCGGGCGTGGCCTGGCCGTGGTGGCGGACCGCGACGTGGGTGGCCGGCTGCCTGTCGCTGTTCGCCGTCACCGGGACGTGGCTGAACGGCTACGGCATGGTGCTGTTCAGCGTGCACATGGCCCAGCACATGGTGCTGTCGATGGTCGCGCCGCTGCTCCTGCTGCTCGGCCGCCCGGTCACCCTCGCGCTGCGGTCGCTGCCGCGGGGGAGGGGACTGGCCGGGGTGCCGCGGGCGCTGCTGCTCGACGCCCTGCACAGCAGAGTCGCCCGCTTCGTCTCACACCCGCTGTTCACGCTGCCGCTGTTCCTGGTCAGCCTCTACGGCGTCTACTTCACGCCCGTGTTCGACGCCCTCATGGGCGACCCGCTCGGGCACCAGTTCATGCTCGCCCACTTCACCGTGACCGGGCTGCTGTTCTTCGGGCCGATCCTGGCGCAGGACCCGTGGCCCCGGCAGGTCGGCCACGCCGGCCGGATGCTCGAGCTGCTCATCCCGATGCCGCTGCACGCCTTCTTCGGCGTCGCGGTCATGATGTCGTCGTCGCTGGTGGTGCGGACCTTCGCCGACCCGCCCGCCGGCTGGGGCGTGGACCCGCTCGCCGACCAGAACACCGCCGGCAGCATCGCCTGGTCCTTCGGCGAGCTGCCGACGGTCTTCGTCCTCGTCGTCGTCCTGTACAGCTGGATGGGCTCGGAGGAGCGCCGCGGCCGCCGCATCGACCGGGTCGCCGCGCGCACCGACGACGCCGAGCTCGAGGCCTACAACGCCCGGCTCCGGGCGATGGCCACACGGCCCGGCTCCTGACGCGACACCGCCCGCGTCCCCGGGTGGGGACGCGGGCGGTGTCCGCGGTTCAGTGGCTCACCCGACGTGGACGACGGCGTCGCCGGCCGGGATGTCGTCCTTGGTCGCCTTGATCAGCAGCGCGGCCACGACCGAGCCGGCGACCAGCAGGGCGGCGGCCCAGGTGAACGCCGTCGTGTAGCCCTCGACCTGCCCCTGCAGGCCGACGGCCGGGTCCTGCGGGTTGGCGCCGGAGGTCAGCGCGTCGGCGGTGTAGGCGCTGATCGCGCCCACCGACAGCGAGGCGAGGACCGCGGTGCCGATCGAGGCGCCCACCTGCTGGGTGGCGTTGAGCACCGCGCTGGCGGCGCCTGCGTCGTGCTCCCCGGCGCCCACGAGCGCCAGGTTGGACAGCGGCACGAACGTGAAGCCCAAGCCGAGTCCCAGCAGCAGCTGGCCGGGGAAGGGCAGCGTCCAGAAGCTCGTGTCGAGCCCGACGAACGACAGCGTGAACAGCCCGGCCGCGGCCAGCAGACCGCCGAGCACCATCAGCGGCTTGGGCCCGGTCCGCGGGGTCAGCGCGCTGGCCGCGCCTGCGGAGACCAGGATGCCCAGTGTCGTCGGGAGTGAGGCCAGACCGGCGATGACCGGCTCGTAGCCGAGCACCTGCTGGAAGTACAGGCTCAGGAAGAAGAAGGCGCCGATCAGCCCGGCGCCCACCAGCGTCGAGGTGAGGTAGGCCCCGCCGCGGTTGCGGTCGAGGACGATCCGCATCGGCAGCAGCGGGTTGCGGGTGCGCAGCTCCAGCAGCACGAAGAGGACGACCAGCACCAGTCCGCCGACGATGAACACCCACGCGGGCCCGTCGGTCCAACCGCTCTCGGGCGCGGCGAACGTCGTGCCGCCCTGTGCCGCGGCCGCCGCGTTGGCGGCCGCCGCCTCCGCGGCGTTGGTCTGCGAGGCCTCCGCGACCCGGGTGAACCCGTACACGATCGACGCCAGGCCGAGGGTCACCAGCACGGCACCGGGGATGTCGTACCTCGTGTCCCCGGGGGCCTTGCTCTCCGGGACGATCGGGACGGCCAGGACGACGGCCAGCAGGGCGACCGGCAGGTTCACCCAGAAGCACCAGCGCCAGTCGGCGTACTCGGTGAGCACCCCGCCGAGCAGCAGGCCGACCGCCGACCCACCGGCGGCGATGGCGCCGTAGACGGCGAAGGCCTTGGCCCGCTCCCGGGCGTCGGTGAACAGCACGGTGATCAGTGCGAGCGACGCGGGCGCGAGCAGAGCCCCGAAGACGCCCTGCAGCGCCCGGGCACCGAAGAGCATCGCCTCGTTCTGCGCGATGCCACCGAGCGCCGAAGCGAGGGCGAAACCGCCCGCGCCGACGAGGTAGGTGCGCTTGCGTCCCCAGAAGTCGGCGATGCGGCCGCCGAGGAGGAGGAAGCCACCGAAGGTCAGGGTGTAGGCGGTGACGATCCACTGCTGGGTGGCGGCGCTGATGTCCAGCCCGCCCTCGGACTCCGGCGCGGAGACGGCGGGCAACGCGATGTTGACGATCGTCGCGTCGAGGATGACCAGCAGCACGGTCATCGCGATGACGCCGAGGGCCAGCCAGCGCTTCTCGTAGGGCTCCGCCGCCGCGGCGTCCGGGCGCGGGGGAGTGGACGGGTGGGTCATGGGGGTCCTCGGGGACTCGAGCGGGAGGCGGCCGAGGTCGTCGGCCGGGACGCAACGTAACGCCCTGCGACGATGGGATGGTGCCCCTCTCGCTGGTGGTGACGGCCGACACGCACTGGCCCAGGCGTGCACGTGACCTACCTCATTCCCTGTGGGCCGCCATCGACGCGGCGGACCTCGTCGTGCACGCCGGCGACTGGGTCGACGTCGCCCTGCTCGACCGGTTCGAGGCGCGGGCGCGGCGGCTGCTCGCCGTCCACGGCAACAACGACCACGGGCCCCTCCGCGAGCGGCTGCCCGAGGTCGCCCGCGCCGAGGTGGAGGGGCTGCGCGTCGCCGTCGTCCACGAGACCGGTGACGCGAAGGGCCGCGAGCGCCGCTGCGCCGCCCGGTTCCCGGACACCGACGTGCTGTTCTTCGGCCACAGCCACATCCCGTGGGACACCGTGGCCCCGGCCGCCGGCACCCCGGCCGGCCTGCGGCTGCTCAACCCCGGCTCGCCCACCGACCGCCGCCGGCAGCCGCACGGCACCTTCCTGACCGCTGTCGCCGACGGCGGGGTCCTCACGCGGGTGACCCTGCACCCCGTCCCCCGGTGACCCGGCGGCCCTGGCCACCGCGGGCGGTCGCGCTGCTGGCCTGCCCGGTGTGCGGGGCGCCGCTGTCGGCGCTGCCCGGCGACACCGGCGTGCGCTGCCCGGCCGGGCACGCCTTCGACCGGGCGCGGCAGGGGCACGTGACGCTGCTGCCACCGGGACACACGCCGCCCTCGGGCGACAGCGCGCAGATGGTGGCCGACCGGGCCGAGGTGCTGACGGCCGGCACCTACGCCGGGCTGACCCGCGTGCTGGCCGACGCGGTCGCCGCGGGCGGGGGGCCGGTCGGCTCCGTGCTCGACCTCGGCGGCGGCACCGGCCACCACCTGGCGGGGGTGCTCGAGCGGCTGCCGGACGCCGTCGGGGTGGTGCTCGACTCCTCGCGCTACGCGGCGCGCCGCGCGGCCGGCGCCTCACCGCGCGCGCTCGCCGTCGTCGCCGACACCTGGGCGCGACTGCCCGTGCGCGACGGCGCCGTCGACCGGGTGCTGGTCGCCTTCGCCCCGCGGAACGGTCCCGAGACCGCCCGGGTACTGCGGCCCGGGGGCCGGCTGGTGGTGGCCACCCCGGGCCCGGACCACCTCGCCGAGCTGGTGGGGCCGCTCGGGCTGCTGCGGGTCGACCCCGACAAGGCCGCGCGGCTGGCGGGGTCGCTGGAGCCGCACCTGGCGCCGGCCGGGGCGGGAGCGCACCGCGAGGAGCTCGAGCTCGACCACCGGGCCGTGGCGGCGGTGGTGGGCATGGGACCGCACGCCCGGCACCTGTCGCCCGGGCAGCTGGCCGAGGCGGTCGCCGGTCTGCCGCCGCGCGTGCGGGTCACCCTGGCCGTCGACGTCACCACCTGGACGGTCTGACCCCCCGCGCACGACGGAGGGGCCCGGCCGAGACGGCCGGGCCCCTCCGCACACCGCACCACCGGGCGTGGAGCCCCCAGGGGTCGGGAGCCCCTCGCCCGGTCAGATGCGCGAGCGGGTGCGTCCCCGGGTGGCGAACACGTAGACCAGCAGCACGATGATCGCGCCGACGATCGAGCCGATGATCCCGGCGGTGCCGAGCTCGAAGCCGCGGCCGCTGATCAGGCTCCCGAGCAGGTTGCCGACGAACGAGCCGATGATGCCGAGGACGATCGTCATGCCGACGCTCATCGACTGCTTGCCGGGGACGACGGCACGTGCGATGAAGCCGGCGATGGCGCCGACGACGATCAGCACGATGATGTTCCAGAGGATCTCCACGGTGGACCTCCCACGAGGGCTGGCCGAGGCGGCCGGGGTTCCTGGGATCTCCAGGGCCAGACGGTCCTGTTCCCCCTCTGAGCAGGGCGGAAACCCGGAGTGATCATGATGTGATCCGGGCGTGCCCTGGCCCGGGCCCCCGGGCACCGGCGCGCCCACCGGTGGGCCCCGACGCACCCGGCGTGCACGGTCTAAGCTGCGGCCGTGACGATCGCGCCTGCACCGATCGTGAGCCGGCCGAGCCCGGCTCGCGAGGTCCAGCGGGGTGCGCGGCTCTCGAACCTGCTGCGGACCACGGACCACAAGACCATCGGCCTGATGTACATGGCCACCTCGTTCGCCTGGTTCGTCGTGGGTGGCTTCATGGCCATGCTGATCCGTGGCGAACTGGGGCAGCCCGGCCTGCAGTTCCTCTCGCCGGAGCAGTACAACCAGCTGGTGACCATGCACGGCACGGTCATGCTGCTGATGTTCGCGACGCCGCTGTTCTTCGCGTTCTCGAACCTGATCATGCCGCTGCAGATCGGTGCGCCCGACGTCGCTTTCCCGCGGCTGAACGCCTTCTCCTTCTGGCTGTTCTTCTTCGGCAGCCTGATCGCGGTCTCGGGCTTCCTCACCCCCGGCGGTGCCGCCGACTTCGGCTGGTACGCCTACGCCCCGCTCTCCGACGTGGTGCACACCCCCGGCGCCGGCGTGAACATGTGGTTCACCGGCCTGGCGGTCAGCGGTCTGGGCACCATCCTCGGCGCGGTCAACTTCACCGCCACGATCGTCTGCCTGCGGGCGCCGGGCATGACCCTGTTCCGGATGCCCATCTTCACCTGGAACACGCTGGTCACCAGCCTGCTGGTGCTGCTGGCCTTCCCGATCCTCACCGCCGCCCTGCTGGGCATGCTGGCCGACCGCAACCTCGGCGCCCTCGTCTTCTCCGACGAGAACGGCGGCCCGATGCTGTGGCAGCACCTGTTCTGGTTCTTCGGCCACCCCGAGGTCTACATCATCGCGCTGCCGTTCTTCGGCATCATCACCGAGGTCATCCCGGTGTTCTCGCGCAAGCCGCTGTTCGGCTACAAGGGCATGGTCGGCGCGACACTGCTCATCGGTGGCCTGTCGCTGACGGTGTGGGCGCACCACATGTACGCCACCGGCGCGGTGCTGCTGCCGTTCTTCGCCTTCCTGACCTACCTGATCGCCGTCCCCACCGGCATCAAGTTCTTCAACTGGATCGGCACCATGTGGCGCGGCCAGCTGACGTTCGAGACGCCGATGCTGTTCTCGATCGGCTTCCTGGTCACCTTCCTGCTCGGCGGGCTCACCGGTGTGCTGCTGGCCAGCCCGCCGCTGGACTGGCACGTCAACGACAGCTACTTCGTCGTCGCCCACTTCCACTACGTCGTCTTCGGCACCGTGGTGTTCGCCGCCTACGCCGGCATCTACTTCTGGTTCCCGAAGATGGCCGGCCGGATGATGGACGAGCGGCTGGGCAAGCTGCACTTCTGGCTGACCTTCATCGGCTTCCACGCCACGTTCCTGGTGCAGCACTGGCTGGGCACCGAGGGCATGCCGCGGCGGTACGTCGACTACCTGCCCACCGACGGGTTCACCACGCTGCACGTGATCTCGACCATCGGTTCGTTCATCCTCGGCGCGAGCACCATCCCGTTCTTCTACAACGTGGTGAAGTCGTGGAAGTACGGTCGGCTGGCGCTGCGCGACGACCCGTGGGGCCACGGCAACTCGCTCGAGTGGGCCACGTCCTCGCCGCCGCCGCGGCACAACTTCACCGAGATCCCGAAGATCCGGTCGGAGCGCCCGGCGTTCGAGGCGCACTACCCGCACCTCATCGAGCGGCTGCAGCGCGAGGCCCACGTCGGCAAGCGGCACGAGCCCTACGGCGGTGTCAGCGAGCTGGCCGGCGGGACCGGACCCCGGCAGGGCCCGAACGACCCCGACCCCTTCTGAGTCCAGCGCGACAGCACCTCTCGGCGATGCCCCGCCGGCCTCGGGCCGGCGGGGCATCGCCGCGTCCGGGGTCGGGCTCCGCACCGGTCGCCGGAGCGGACGGGGCGGTGCGGCACGATGGCCGCCGTGTCGCTCGACCCCGCGCCCCGTGTCTCGCCGCAGCCCGTCGGGGAGGGGCCCCGCGCGCTGCTCACGGTCACCGGCGCCGACCGGCCGGGGGTGACCGCCCGGCTCTTCGGCGCGCTGGCCGACGGGAGCGCGGGCGTCCCGCCGGTGGAGGTGGTCGACGTCGAGCAGGTCGTCGTGCACGGCCACCTGGTGCTCGGCGTCGTCGTCGGCGCCGCGCCGGTCGAGGGCCCGGCCGGTGGCCCGCTCGACGAGCCGGCGTTCCTCGCCGGCCTGTCCCGGCTGGGCGCCGACGTCGCCGCGGCCACCGGGGTGCGGGTGGCGGTCGAGTCGGCCTCCGACCGGCGTCCCGACGACGCCCGCCCGGGCCGGCCGCACCACGTCATCCTGCTGGGGCGCCCGGTGCCGCCGGGCGCGGTCGCCGGAGCGGCCACCGCCATCGCCGGCGTCGGCGGCAACATCGACGCGATCCGGCGGCTCTCCGACTACCCCGTCACGAGCCTGGAGCTGACCGTCTCCGGTGCGGAGGCGACCGCGCTGCGCACCGCGCTCGCCGTCGTCGCCAGCACCACCGGCGCCGACATCGCGGTCGAGCAGGTGGGGCTGGCCCGGCGCAGCAAGCGGCTGATCGTCCTCGACGTCGACTCGACGCTGGTCCGCGGCGAGGTCATCGACGAGCTGGCCGCCCGCGCCGGCCGGGCCGCCGAGGTGGCCCGCATCACCGCCGCCGCGATGAACGGCGAGCTGGACTTCGCCGAGTCGCTGCGCGCGCGGGTGGCCACGCTGGCGGGGCTGCCCGTGGAGGTGCTCGACGAGGTCCGCGAGCACCTCGAGCTCACCCCGGGGGCGCGCACGCTGATCCGCACGCTGCAGCGGCTGGGGTTCCGCTGCGGGATCGTCAGCGGCGGTTTCACGCAGGTCACCGACCCGCTGGCGGAGTCCCTGGGTCTCGACTTCGCCGCGGCCAACACCCTCGAGGTGGCCGACGGCCGGCTGACCGGGGGGCTGGTCGGCGAGATCGTCGACCGCCCCGGCAAGGCCCGCGCGCTGGCCCGCTTCGCCGCCGAGCACGGCATCCCGCTGGAGCAGACGGTCGCCGTCGGTGACGGCGCCAACGACCTGGACATGCTCAACGCCGCGGGTCTGGGCATCGCCTTCAACGCCAAGCCGGTGGTGCGCGAGCAGGCGCACGCCGCGCTGAACCAGCCCTACCTCGACGCCGTCCTGCAGGTCCTCGGCTTCACCCGGGACGAGGTCCTCGACGCCCTGTGACCTGTCGGCCTACCGGCCGACACCGCGGCCACGTGCCTGGAAGGACCTCGGTACCCCCCACGCCTCGCACGCTCGGCGCGGGCCCCTGCACCGAGGCCGATCGCTGCGCTGAGCCCTGCCACGACGTCCCGACCGGGAGCCTCCGGCCCCGCGGTCGACCCGCCGTCCTGCGCGGGTCGGCTCACCTCGTGGGGCGGCTCACCTCGCGGGGCGGTGGACCTCGCCCTCCAGCTCGACGCCGGCGGTGCGGAGCTGCTCGAGCGCGGCGGTGGTGGAGGCCTCGGCGACGCCGGCGGTCAGGTGCAGCAGCACCCTGGCGGCGAAGCCCTGGGCGACGGCGTCGAGTGCGGTCGCCCGCACGCAGTGGTCGGTGGTCAGGCCGGCGATGTCCACGGCGTCCACCCCGCGCTCGCGCAGCCAGTCGGCCAGCGCGACGCCGTCGGCCCGGCCCTCGAAGCCGGAGTAGGCCGCCGCGTACTCGCCCTTGTCGAAGACCGCCTCCAGCAGCGCCCGGTCCAGCGCCGGGTGCAGCTCCACGCCCCCGGTGCCGACCACGCAGTGCGCCGGCCAGGTGTCGAGGTAGTCCGGCTCGTCGGAGAAGTGGCCGCCGGGGTCGACGTGGTGGTCGCGGGTGGCGACCACGTGCGCGTAACCGCCGGACCGGACGTGCTCCGTGATCGCAGCGGCCACCACGCCGCAGCCCGACACGGCCAGGCTGCCTCCCTCGCAGAAGTCGTTCTGCACGTCCACCACCAGCAGCGCGCGCCTCACCGCGGACCCCCGATCACGAGCTCACCGTCTCCAGCACCGGTTCCCCGCGGGAGAGCGCCCACGCCTCGGCCGGCAGCGCCTCGCGCACCCGCCGGTGGTGTGCGGCGGCCGCCGACAGCACGTCGGTCGGCGACGACGGCGCCACCACCGCACCGGCGCGCACCAGCGGGACCACCAGCGACCGGTCGCCCTCGCGCGGCTCGATCGGCCCGCTGCTGACCACCTCGGCCACGGCCGTGCCGTCGGCGTCGTGCCGGCGGAGGGCGGACTTGCGCCCGCCGGTGGAGTTCTTGCCCTCCGAGCGCTTGGCCACCGGTACACCGTCGCGCTCGACCAGCTTGTAGACCATCCCCGCCGTCGGCGCCCCCGAGCCGGTGACCAGCGCGGTGCCCACGCCGTAGCCGTCGACCGGTGCGGCCATGAGCCCGGAGATCGCGAACTCGTCGAGGTCGCTGGTCACGAGGATCCGGGTCCGCTCGGCGCCGAGCTCGTCGAGCTGCTGCCGGGCGGCGGTGGCCAGCGTGGGCAGGTCGCCGGAGTCCAGCCGGATGGCGCCGAGCCCGGGCCCGGCCACCTCGACGGCGGTGCGGATGCCCTGGACGACGTCGTAGGTGTCCACCAGCAGCGTGGTGCCGACGCCGAGGGTGTCGACCTGCGCGCGGAAGGCAGCGGCCTCGTCGTCGTGCAGCAGGGTGAAGGCGTGCGCGCTGGTGCCCGTCGTCGGCACGCCGTAGCGCCGGCCGGCCTCCAGGTTCGACGTGGAGACGAAGCCGACCAGGTGGGCGGCCCGGGCCGCCGCCACGGCGGCCTGCTCGTGCGTGCGCCGCGAGCCCATCTCGATGCACGGCCGCTCGCAGGCGGCGGCCACCATGCGCGCGGCCGCCGAGGCGATCGCGCTGTCGTGGTTGAGCACCGAGAGCACCAGCGTCTCGAGCAGCACGCCCTCGGCGAAGGGCGCGCGCACGGTGAGCACCGGCGACCCGGGGAAGAACAGCTCGCCCTCGGCATAGCCGTCGACGTCGCCGGAGAAGCGGAAGTCGGCCAGCCAGTCCAGCAGCCGGGTGTCGCTGAGCCCCTGTTCCCGCAGGGTCGCGAGCTCGGCGTCGCCGAACCGGAACCGGGGGAGCAGCTCGAGCAGCCGGCCGGTGCCGGCGACGACGCCGTAGCGCCGGCCGTGCGGCAGCCGCCGGGCGAAGACCTCGAAGACGCAGTCGCGGGAGGCGGTGCCGTCGGCCAGCGCGGCGGCGACCATCGTCAGCTCGTACCGGTCGGTGAACAGCGCGGGACCCGTCGGCATGGGACGGGAGCCTAGGTCGGCCGCCGCGACCTCACCCGGGATGACCGGGTCCGGCCGTCCTATGGTGGTCGCGTGGCCGGACCACTCGCCCCGAGCCGGACGACCGAGCCGACGGTCGACGAGGTCGAGGACCTCGACCGTCCGTGGGTGACCATCGTCTGGAACGACCCCGTCAACCTCATGACCTACGTCACCCACGTGCTGCGGGAGCTGTTCGGCTACGACGAGCCGACGGCGACCACCCTCATGCTGCAGGTGCACAACGACGGCAGGGCGGTGGTCAGCTCCGGGCCGCGGGAGCGCATGGAGCACGACACCAGCCGGCTGCACGCCTACGGGCTGTGGGCCACCTACCAGCAGGACGCATGAGGCCGTTCCGGAGGAAGGGCGGCGACGTCGTCGCCCGGCTGGAGGCGGCCGAGTCCGGCGTCCTCGGGCTGCTGCTCGACCAGCTCGAGCAGCTGCTCGCCGCGGACCCCGACGACGTCGAGGGCGACCCGGTGATGACCCGCCTGCTGCCCGCGGGCCACCGCAGCGACCCCGGGCTGGCCGCCGACTACCGGGAGCTCACCGAGGCGGCGCTGCGCAGCGGCAAGACCGACGACCTGGCCGCCGTCCGCGCGACCCTGCCCGACGGCGGCGGGGAGGTGCGCCTGGACCCCGAGCAGGCCGGTGCGTGGCTGCGGACCACCAACGACCTGCGGCTGGCGCTGGGGGAGCGGATCGGCGTCACCGAGGAGACCGAGCCACCGGAGGACCCGACCGGCGACGAGGGCCAGCAGCTGGCCGTCTACTACTGGCTCACCGGGCTGCAGGGGTCGCTGGTCGACGCGGTCGCCGCCGTCCGCGACGCCCGAAGGTGAGCAGCACCAGCACGGCCAGCAGCAGGTCGAGCAGGAAGAACACCGGCACCAGGCCGGGCAGCTCCAGGTCGCGGACGATCGCCCCGACGGCGGACACGAGCGTGACCGCGGTGAGGGCGAACACCAGCAGCAGCACCAGCAGGCGGAGGGTGACCAGCAGCACGAGCGAGGCGCGGTCGGCGGAGACGTCGCTGCTGTAGTGCCCGGTGCGCAGCGTCAGCCCGCGGACGCCCAGCCACAGCGCCGGCAGTGCGACGAGCAGCAGACCGGCGACGATGAGCAGCTCGAGCAGCACGGGTCGGCACGTTATCGGTCGGCGAACGGGGGGTGTCGGCCCCGGTCGGGCCACCGTCGCCGGGGCCCTCCGCGGCGCCGCCTAGACTGGATCCGTGCTGCGCATCGACCGCGCGACCTACGACGCCATCGTGGCCCACGCCCGGGAGGACCACCCGGACGAGGCCTGTGGCGTCGTCGCCGGACCCGAGGGCAGCGACCGCCCCGAGCGGTTCATCCCGATGCTCAACGCCGCCCGGTCACCCACGTTCTACGAGTTCGACTCGGCCGACCTGCTGCGCCTGTACCGGGAGATGGACGACCGGGGTGAGGAGCCGGTGGTCATCTACCACTCGCACACCGCCACCGAGGCCCACCCGTCGCGCACCGACGTCAGCTACGCCTCCGAGCCGAACGCGCACTACGTGCTCGTCTCCACCCGGCACCACGGCGGCCGGACCGGGCTCGAGGGCGACGACGTGGAGTTCCGCAGCTTCCGCATCGTCGACGGCGAGGTGAGCGAGGAGGACGTCGAGGTCGTCGAGTCCTACCTGTTCGGCCACTCGCCGACCACCGTCGTCTACGACTGAAAAGGGACCCCGTCCTCCCCACCCCTCGCGAGCTCGGGGCGGTGCCCTGGACGGGGCCGACCGCGGAATGGCCCGTCACCAGCGGGCGTTGCCCGCCACAGACACGCTCACCGAGCGTCCCCGCACGTCCCCGTCCTCCCGAGGAGAACCGCACGCCATGGCCATCGAGGTCCGGATCCCGACCATCCTGCGCACCCACACCGGCGGCAACAAGACCGTCGAGGGCAGCGGGGACACCCTGGCCGCCCTCGTCGACGACCTCGACGCCAAGCACCCCGGCCTCAAGGGCCGCCTGGTGACCGAGGAGGGCAAGCTGCACCGCTTCGTCAACGTCTACGTCAACGACGAGGACGTGCGGTTCACCGGCGCCCTCGACACCCAGGTCAAGGACGGCGACCAGGTCACCATCCTCCCGGCGGTCGCCGGCGGCTGCTGACGCCGCATCCCCCCGTCCCTCCCGATCTCCCGGAAGAGCTCTGGCATGGCCCGCTTCGCCTCCCTCGTCGACTCGCTCGGCGGCACCCCGCTCGTGGGGCTGCCGCACCTGTCGCCGACCCCCGACGTGCGGCTGTGGGCCAAGCTCGAGGACCACAACCCGACCGGGTCGATCAAGGACCGCGCCGCGATCTCGATGATCGAGGCGGCGGAGAAGGAGGGGAAGCTCGCGCCGGGCGACACCATCCTCGAGCCCACCAGCGGCAACACCGGCATCTCGCTGGCGATGGTGGCCCGGCAGCGCGGCTACCGGCTGGTGTGCGTCATGCCGGAGAACACCTCGGTCGAGCGCCGGCAGCTGTTGCAGATGTACGGGGCGCAGATCATCAGCTCGCCGGCCGCGGGCGGTTCCAACCAGGCCGTGGCGATGGCCAAGGAACTGGCCGCCGAGCACGACGACTGGGTGATGCTCTACCAGTACGGCAACCCGGCCAACGCCGAGGCGCACTACACCGGCACCGCGCCGGAGATCCTCGCCGACCTGCCCTCGATCACCCACTTCGTCGCGGGCCTGGGCACCACCGGCACGCTCATGGGCTGCTCGCGCTACTTCCGCGAGCACAAGCCCGGCGTCCAGGTGATCGCCGCCGAGCCGCGCTACGGCGAGCTGGTCTATGGGCTGCGCAACATCGACGAGGGGTTCATCCCCGAGCTCTACGACCCCGAGCTGCTCGACTCGCGGTTCTCCGTGGGACCCGAGGACGCCCTGCACCGCACCCGCCAGTTGGTCGAGCGCGAGGGCATCTTCGCCGGCATCTCGACCGGGGCGATCCTGCACGCCGCCCTGGGCGTCGCCGACCGCGAGGTCGCCGCCGGGCGCCGGGCCGACATCGTGTTCATCGTCTGCGACGGCGGCTGGAAGTACCTGTCCACCGGCGCCTACGCGGGCACGCTGGAGGAGGCCACCGCGGCGCTGGAGGGCCAGCTCTGGGCATGACGCTGCCCGCCCGCGGGCTGCTGTTCGACAACGACGGCGTGCTCGTCGACTCCGACGCCGCGGTCACCACCTCGTGGTCGCGGTGGGCGCTCGAGCACGACCTGGTGCCGGGGGAGGTGCTGGCCGTCGTCCACGGCCGTCGCGCCGCCGACACCGTCGCCGCGCTGCTGCCCGAGGAGCGGCGGGCCGTCGCGTCGGCGCTGATCGACCGCTACGAGCTCGAGGACGCCGGGGAGGTGCCCGCTGTCGCGGGCGCGGCCGACCTGCTGGCGTCGCTGCCGGCCGGCGTGTGGGGCGTGGTCACCTCCGGCACGCCGGCTCTGGCGGCAGCCCGGCTGGCCGCAGCCGGGCTGCCGCTGCCCGGGGTCCTGGTCACCGGACACGACGTGCGCACCGGCAAGCCCGATCCCGAGGGCTACCTGCTCGGCGCCCGCCTGATGGGCGTGCCGCCGGAGGAGACCGTCGTGGTCGAGGACAGCCCGGCCGGCATCGCCGCGGGCCGGGCCGCGGGCGCGCGGGTCCCTGGGCATCGGCGCGCGGGCGCTCGGTGCCGGTGCCGACGCCGTCGTCGCCGACCTCACCGGGCTGTCCTGGGCCGACGGCGTCCTGTCGGTGCCCGCGGACCGCCTGCTCGAGCCCGGCGGCTAGCCTGGCCCCCGCCATGGCGAGCACGCCGGGGACCCGTCGGGCGGGAGAGTGTGGAGTGAGGCTCACGGTGGTCGGCTGCTCGGGCAGCGGACCCGGTCCCGCGTCGGCGGCCTCCTGCTACCTCGTCGAGCACGACGGCTTCCGGCTGCTGCTCGACCTCGGCAGCGGCGCGTTCGGGCCGCTGCAGGCGCTGGCCGATCCCGACACCGTCGACGCGGTCTTCCTCACCCACCTGCACGCCGACCACTGCCTCGACGTGGCCCCGTTCGTGGTCTGGCACCGCTACTCGGGCCGTGCCTCGGGCCGGCGGGTACCGCTGATCGCCCCCGCGGGCGCGCCCGAGCGGCTGGCGAGGATCTACGACGCCGGCGGCGCCCCGCTGACCGACGTCTTCGACTTCGCCGTCACCCCGGTCTCGGCCGTGCTCGGGCCGTTCCGGGTGCAGACCGCGCGCACCGCGCACCCCGTCGAGTGCCACGCCATCCGGCTCACCGCGCACGGCTCCTCGCTGGTCTACACCGGCGACACCGGGCCGTCGCAGGCCGTCGTCGACCTGGCGTACGGCGCGGACGTGCTGCTGGCCGAGGCCGCCCACCCCGAGCAGGACGGGCTGCCGCCGGACCTGCACCTGACCGGCCGGGAGGCCGGGGCGGCCGCGGCCGCCGCGCGGGTGCGCCGGCTGCTGGTCACGCACGTCCCGGCGTGGGTGGACCCGGCCGCACAGCTGGCCGCCGCCCGGTCGGTGTTCCCCGCCGCCGAGCTGGTGCGCCCGGGCGCCACCTACGACGTCTGACGCGCGGGGTGCGCCGGGATCAGGTGACCTGATCGTCGGGCGTCCTCCCTCACGTCCCACCGCGGGGGAGGACGCCCTGCGGTGAGGGAGGACGGCGGGATGCGCACGCTGGCCGGTCCGCGCTTGCCCGGCGCCGCGTCGACCGGCACGGTGGGCCGGTGGTCGACGACGAACGGGACGGCGTCCGGCTGACCAGCCTCGACGCGCCGCTGGGCGACGGGCTCGAGGTCACCAAGGGCGACCTGGTCGAGCACCTCGACGCGTTCGCCGACCGGCTCGTGCCCCAGCTGGCCGGCCGGCCGCTGTCGGTCAAGCGCGTGCGGCCGGGCCAGGAGCCGTTCATGCAGCGCAACGTCGCCAAGGGCGCACCCGAGTGGGTGCGCACCGTCCCGGTCTGGTCGTTCGGCGCCCACCGCGAGGTACACCAGGTGCTCTGCGACGACCGCCGCACGCTGCTGTGGCTGGCCAACCAGCGGGCGGTGGAGTTCCACGTGCCCTTCTTCCGGGCCGGCGCCGAGACCGAGCCGACCGGCATCGTGCTCGACCTCGACCCGCCGGAGGGTGCCGGGTTCGACGTGGTGGTGCGCGCCGCGGACCTGGTGCGGCGGGCGCTGGCCGACGCGGGCCTCGCCGGGGCCGTCAAGACCAGCGGGTCGAAGGGGGTGCACGTCGTCGTCCCGGTGCGCGGCGTGGGACCCGAGGACGCCGCCGCCGCGACCCGCGCGCTGGCCGCCCGCGCGGCCGCGCTCGACCCCGACCTGGCCACCACCGCCTACATCAAGGAGGACCGGCACGGCCGGGTCTTCCTCGACTCCACCCGCTCGGGCTCCTCGACGATCGTGGCCGCCTACAGCCCCCGCCTCCGCCCGGGCCTGCCGGTGTCGGCACCGGTCGCCTGGGAGGAGCTCGCCGCGATCCGGCCGGGCGACGTCACCGTGCGGACGGCGCCGCAGTGGCTGGGCGACGGCGACCCGTGGACGGCGCTGCTGCCCGACCCGCAGGAGCTGCCGTCCGACGTGGTCAGCGAGGGGCACACCATCCCGGTCGCGCGGGTGGCCGCCATGCACGAGGGCAAGCGGCGGGCGCGGGCGAAGCGGGCCGCCGAGGACTGAGGGGCCGACGATCCGGGCGCCGCCGTCCACAGCCGGTCCCGCCGTCCACCGCCGGGGAACCGCCGCGGCGTCCTGTCGGTGCCCGGCCGCAGGCTGCCGGCATGACGCCCGATCCCCAGACCACCGCCTGGCTCGACCAGGAGGACGCCCACCTGGCCGCGGTCATCCGCCGCGCCCGCTACGCCGTGCAGTACGTGGGACCCGGTGACCTGCCCGGCGAGCCACCCTTCGGCTACACCATCGGGCTGTTCGGGCTGGGCCACCCGGAGCTGGTGGTCGTCGGGCTGGGCGCCGCGGCCACCCACGCGCTGCTCGACGCGGTCGCCGGCGGGGTCGTCGGCGGCCGGTCCCTGGTCCCCGGCGAGCTGCTCGAGGGAGCCGGGGACCGCTGGGACCTCGTGGTCGAGGAGTGCCCGAACCCCGGCGAGGTGCTCCTCGGGGCCAACCGGTGGTACCAGCGGCCGGTGGAGTACTCGGTTCCGGCGCTGCAGCTGACGTGGGCCTCACCGCCGGGGTGCTACCCCTGGGACCCGGGCTGGGACGGCGGGCGTCACGGCCAGCCCCGCCCGGGCACGTGGACGGCCTGAGCCGTCCCCGCTGCGCGCGTCCCCGTGCCGGCCGGCGCTCAGGCCAGCCCGAGGTCGCGGCGCAGCTTGGCGACGTGCCCGGTGGCCTTGACGTTGTAGGCGGCACGCTCGACCCGGCCCTCGGCGTCGATCACGAAGGTCGAGCGGATCACGCCCTGCACCTCCTTGCCGTACATCTTCTTGGTGCCGAACGCCCCGTAGGCGGTGAGCACCCGCTTGTCCGGGTCGGACACCAGGGTGATGCCCAGGCCCTCCTCCTCCCGGAAGCGCTGCAGCTTCTCCGGCGGGTCGGGCGAGATGCCGATGATGTCGAGCCCCGCCTCGGCCAGCTCCCCGGCGGCGGCGGTGAAGTCGACCGCCTGGGTGGTGCAGCCCGGCGTCAGCGCCGCGGGGTAGCAGTAGACGATCACCCGGCGGCCGCGGTGGTCGGCGAGGGAGACCGGTCGGCCGTCGGCGTCGGGCAGCGTGAAGTCCGGCGCCGGGTCACCGGGCGCCAGGCGGACGGGTGCGGGCGCGGTCTCGGTCATGCCCGGCATCCTGCCGTGCCCCGGCGGCGGGTCACAGGCGGGGGCGCGTCAGCCGCGGAGGAAGGACAGCCGCACCTGCCGCTGCGGGTTGTCCCGGTTGGGGTCGACCAGGCAGATGCGTTGCCAGGTGCCCAGCTGCAGCCGCCCCCCGAGGACGGGCACCGTCGCGTGCGGGGGCACGAACGCCGGCAGCACGTGGTCGCGGCCGTGCCCGGGACTGCCGTGCCGGTGCCGCCAGCGGCCGTCGCGCGGCAGCAGTTCGTCGAGCTGGGCGAGCAGGTCGTCGTCGCTGCCCGCGCCGGTCTCGATGACCGCCAGCCCCGCCGTGGCGTGCGGGACGAACACGTGCAGCAGGCCGTCGCCCTCGTCCCGGACGAACTCCTCGCACTCGCCGGTCAGGTCGACCACCACCGGCTCCCCGCCGGTCCGCACCGTCCGCAGCTCCGATCGCATGACGACATCGTCGTCCTACCGGACGACACCGCGGCCACGTGCCCTCCCCGGCCGCCGTGGAGCCGGACCGCCGCCTCGTCGCGGGACCCTCCGGGCCCCACTCCTCGACGGCACCGCGCGACCTCGACAGGGGGGAGCGGTCACCGCCGGCGTCGATAGGCTCGGCGTCCGTGACCCGCCCCGACGGCCGCGCGGCCGACCAGCTCCGTCCGGTGACCATCACCCGCAACTGGCTCGACCACGCCGAGGGCTCCGTGCTCGTCGAGTTCGGCCGCACCCGCGTGCTGTGCGCGGCCAGCGTCACCGAGGGCGTCCCGCGCTGGCGCAAGGGGTCGGGGCTGGGCTGGGTGACCGCGGAGTACGCGATGCTGCCGCGCGCCACGCACACCCGCGGCGACCGCGAGTCGGTCAGGGGCCGCATCGGCGGGCGCACCCACGAGATCAGCCGGCTCATCGGCCGCTCGCTGCGCGCCGCGGTCGACCTCGGCGCCCTGGGGGAGAACAGCATCGCCATCGACTGCGACGTCCTGCAGGCCGACGGCGGCACCCGGACGGCGGCGATCACCGGCGCCTACGTCGCCCTCGCCGACGCCGTCTCGTGGCTGGGCGACCGCAGGAAGCTGGCGAAGAAGACCGCGATCGTGCAGTCGGTCGCCGCGGTCAGCGTCGGCGTCGTCGACGGCGAGCCCCGCCTGGACCTGGCCTACGAGGAGGACGTGCGGGCCGGCACCGACATGAACGTGGTGTGCACCGGGGACGGCGGGTTCGTCGAGGTGCAGGGCACCGCCGAGGGCGCGGTGTTCGACCGGGCCACCCTCGACCGGCTGCTCGACCTCGCCGTCGCCGGGTGCGCCGAGCTCACCCGCGTCCAGACCGAGGCCCTCGCGCGATGAGCACCCGCCTGCTGCTCGCCACCCGCAACGCCGGCAAGCTCGCCGAGCTGCAGCGGCTGCTGGCCAGCGCCGTCCCCGGCGTCGAGGTGGTCGGCCTGCGCGACGTCCCCGAGTACCCCGAGGCCCCCGAGACCGGCGCGACGTTCACCGAGAACGCGTTGCTCAAGGCCCGCGAGGCGGTCCGGTACACCGGCCTGCCCGCCGTCGCCGACGACTCGGGCATCACCGTCGACGCCCTCAACGGCATGCCCGGAGTGCTGTCGGCGCGGTGGTCGGGCCGGCACGGCGACGACGCCGCCAACACCGCGCTGCTGCTGGCCCAGATCGCCGACGTCCCCGACGAGCGGCGTGGCGCGGCCTTCGTCTGCGCCGCCGCGCTGGTCACCCCGGGCGGCGCGGAGTCGGTGCTCGAGCGGCAGTGGCGCGGCCGGGTGGTCCGCGAGCCGCGCGGGCGCAACGGCTTCGGCTACGACCCGGTCTTCCTGCCCGACGGCCTCGAGGTCACCTCGGCCGAGCTGGAGCCCGCGGAGAAGGACGCCCGCAGCCACCGCGGGCAGGCCTTCGCCGCGCTGGTCCCCGAGGTCGCCCGGCTGCTCACCCCCGGCTGACCGCCACCGGCCGCACGGCGCTCGGACGCGGCCCGGGAGGTCCCCCCTCGACGTAGGGTGCCGCCCGCGACGGGCAGCGGCGTCCGCGGCAGGAACGGGGGACACGTGGACCGGCGGGTGTGGATCGGGGCGCTGCGTCCGGGGCCGGTCGGCTACCGGCGCACCGAGGTGCTGCGCGGCGGCCTGGGGGCGCTGCTGGGCATCGCGCTGGCCGGGGCGACCGCGCACGCCGTCCCGGGCGGTCCCGCGGGCCTGCCGTGGATCGTCGCGCCGATGGGCGCCACCGCCGTCCTGCTGTTCGCCGCGCCCGCCAGCCCGCTGGCCCAGCCGTGGCCGGTGCTCGCGGGCAACACGGTGTCCACGCTCGTCGGCGTCGGCGCCGGGAAGCTGGTCGACGACGTCACGCTGGCCGCCGCCGTCGCCGTCGGGGTGGCGATCCCGGTGATGATGCTGCTGCGCTGCGTGCACCCGCCGGGCGGGGCGTGCGCGCTGTTCGCCGCCGTCGGCACGGCCGCGGTCGCCGACCACGGCTGGGCGTTCGCGCTGTGGCCGGTCGGCGTCGACACCGTCGTGCTGCTCGCGGTCGCGACGCTGGTCAACAACCTCACCGGCCGGCCCTACCCGCACGTGCCCGAGCCCCCGCCCCCGCCGCCGGGCACCGACGCCCCGCCGACCAGCCGGGTCGGGCTGCAGACCGAGGACGTCCGCGCCGCGATGGACCGCCTCGACCGCGGCCTCGACGTCATGCCCGGCGACGTCCTCGCGCTGGTCCGCGACGCCGAGGCGCACGCGCTCGACCGCCGGCTCGGGCAGCTGCGGGTCGGCGCGCTCATGGCCCGCGACGTGCGCACCGTGCAGCCGCAGGAGACCCTCTACCGGGCGCGGATGCTGATGAACCAGCACGCGGTCAAGGCGCTGCCGGTGGTCACCGACGACGCCCGCGTGGTCGGGATCGTCACCGTGCACGACCTGTTCAACACCGACATCGTGGCCTTCACCCCGGTGGCGGAGGTGATGACCAGCCCGGTGGCCACCGTCGGCGTCGACACGCCCGTCTCCGAGCTGGTCGGCCTCATGGCCGACCGCGGACTGCGCCACCTGCCGGTGGTCGACGAGGACGGCCGGCTGGCCGGGATCGTCACGCGCGCCGAACTGGTCGCCGTCCTGCACCGGGCGCTGGTCGGCTCCTGACCCGATCGGGTGGTCCCGCCCGGCCGGGCTCCACCGCGGCCGGGCGGCTGCCGAAGCCATCCCGACGACCGACGTCGGAGGGACCGGGCATGGCGGAGGACAGCGGGACGGCGAGCACCCGCCTGGTGGTGCTGATCCCGGCGCACGACGAGGCCGCGAACATCGGCGTCACCCTGACCGCGCTGCGGCAGCAGACCCGGCGTCCCGACCGGGTGGTGGTCATCGCCGACAACTGCACCGACGACACCGCCGCGATCGCGCGGGCACACGGCGCCGAGGTCTACGAGACGGTCGGCAACACCGACAAGAAGGCCGGCGCGCTCAACCAGGCGATCGTGCAGCGCTTCCGCCGCACCGCCGGCACCGACCGCCGCGGGACCTCCGAGGACCCCCGGCGCGGACCCGACCGCCGCAGCCGGCCGACCTGGACGGCGGCGGACGACGACGTCCCGGCCGGCCCCTCACCCGACCTGCGCGACGACGACTTCGTGCTGGTCATGGACGCCGACACCAGGCTGGCCCCGCGCTTCATCGAGGCGGCCGCGGCCAGCCTGGAGAGCTCCCCGCGGATCGGCGCGGCCGGCGGGCTGTTCTACGGCCACCCCGGCAGCCGGGTGCTGGGCCAGCTGCAGCGCAACGAGTACCTCCGCTACAGCCGCGACGTCTCCCGCACCGGCCGCGTCATGGTGCTCACCGGGACCGGGACGCTGTTCCGGGTCCGGGCGCTGCGGGAGGTCGCCGCCGCCCGCGGCAGCACGCTGCCGGGCGCCCGCGGCCAGGTGTACGACACGCTCGCCCTCACCGAGGACAACGAGCTCACCCTCGCGCTGAAGACCCTCGGCTGGCGGCTGACCAGCCCGTCGGCGTGCGCGGTGGTCACCGAGATCATGCCGACCTGGGGCGACCTGTGGCGGCAGCGGATGCGGTGGCAGCGCGGTGCGCTGGAGAACCTGCGGCACTACGGCCTGACCCGGGTCACGCTGCGCTACTGGGGGCAGCAGGTCGGCATCGGTCTCGGTGTGCTCGCCTTCCAGGCCTACCTGCTGCTCACCGTGCTGGTCCTGGCCCGCGACGGCGGCCTGACCCTCGACCCGTTCTGGGGCGCGGTGGGCCTGGTCTTCCTCGCCGAGCGCCTGGTGACCGTCCGCCGCGGCGGCCCGCGCGCGGTGCTGCTGGCCCTGCCGCTGGTGGTGGAGCTGGTCTACGACCTGTTCATCCAGGCGGTCTTCGTCCGCTCGCTGGTCGACGTCGTCCGCCGCCGCGAGGCGACCTGGCACCACGTCGCCGCACCGGCGGCGGCCTGACCCCCGCCGCCGGTGGCGGCCCGACCCCCCGGAGGGAGGTGCGCGTGTACAGCAAGGCGGGTTACGTGACCGCCAGCGGCGTGGGCGGCTCGACCGCCCTGGCCTACACCGGCTTCAACGCCCTGGCGTGGGTGGTCGCCGGCGTGACGCTGGTCTTCGCGGGGATGGCGCTGCTCAAGCTCGTCCCGCGGCGGTCGAGGGGCTGACCGGGTCAGCCGCCGGAGGCTGCCCCGGCGGCCGACCCGGTGTCCGCGCCGGCCTGCGGCTCGGCGTCCGAGCCGGTCTGCGGCTCCTCCGCCGAGGGCTCCGCGGGGGCGGTCGGCTCGGTCTCCCCGGTCCCGTCCTCACCGGAGCCGTCCTCCCCGGAGTCGCTCTCGGTGGCCGGCGCCGACTCCTCGGGCGCGTCGCTCGGCGTCGCGGACCCGTCGGCGTCGTCCCCGGGCTGCGGCGTCTCCGACGCCGGGGCCTCGGTGGGCGTGCCGTCGGCCGGGTCGGTCTCCGCCGGGGTGGACGGCGTGGTGTCCCGCGACGAGGACGCCGGCGACATCTCACCGATCGTGGTGGACGACGACGAGCTGTCGTCGCCGCCGACGAGCGCAGAGACCGGCTGCTTGCCGACCAGCTCGATGCCGGTGACGACGGCCATGGCCACGGCGAAGACCGCGACGGCGTACACGGCGACCCGGGACCAGCGCGGGCGCCGGCGCCGGGCCGGCGCGCGGCGCGGGTCGAGAGCGGGGGGCAGCTCGCGGGTGGCGGTGTCGCCGGCGGCGGGCGCGGGGTCCTGCGTGCCGCGGGTCCGCCGCAGCCGCGCGCTGGTGCGGTCGAGGGAGGCGCTGTAGAGGGCCGACCCGACGGTGCTCACCACGCTGACGAGCGCGGCACCGATGACGGTCCCGGCGACGCCGAAGAAGGAGGCGAGCACCGCGGCGGACACCGCCGCCAGGGCGCCGGCCACCACCTGCTTGACGGAGAGGGTCGTCCGCGGCGTCTCGGCGGCCTTGTCGGTGGCCTTGTCGGTGGTCTTGTCGGCGGCCTCGTCGGCGGGCTCGTGGCCGGGACGCGGGAGGACTCGGGTGCGTGGGGAGGTCATGGGCTCCGACGGGGTCGTGGCGTGCGCGGGAAGAGGGCTCCCGGCGACCTCGTCGTAGCACCGGGCAACCGGGCCGACCCTACGTGTCCCGCCGGCTCCCCGCAGGTGCCTTCTCGGGAGTCCGGCGTGCCGACCTGCGGGAACGCGATCGTGTGATCTGTGCCTCCCCGCCGGCGTGGGCCGGTGCGGCGCTGGGCACCGGTGCGGCATGCGGGTGGAGACCACCGGGGTGCGCGGGCTCCGGTTCGACGACGGGACGCCGGTGACCGCGGCGTCGGGCATCGCACCGCTGGGCGACGGCCTGCTCGTGGTGCAGGACGACGCCACGCACGCGGCCTGGCAGCGCCCTGGCGGTACCAGGCCGGTGCGGCTGCTGCCGCCGGTCGAGGGGCACGACCGCTTCTCCGAGGCGGCGGGGACGAAGTCGCTCAAGCCCGACCTGGAGGTGGCCTGCCCGGTGGAGGCCGACGGGCGCCCGGCGGTGCTGGTGCTCGGCTCGGGGTCGGGGCCGCGGCGGATGCGCGGTGTGCTGGTCACCGCCGACGGCGACCGGCTCGACGTGCGGGCCGCGGACCTCGCGCCGCTGTACGCCGAGGTCGGCCGGCGGCTCGCCGTGCCGGCCGGGCAGCTCAACCTCGAGGGTGCGAGCCGCTCCGGCGACGTGCTGCGCTGGTACCAGCGCGGCAACAGGGTGGCGGGCGTGGCCAACGCCGCCGTCGAGGTCCCCCTCGAGGCGCTCGTGGCGGTCCTGCTCGGCCGGGCCGACCCCGCCTCGGTGCCGCTGGGCGCGACGCACGTCCTGGAGCTCGGGGAGGTGGCCGGCGTCGGGCTGGCGGTCACCGACGCCGTCGCGCTGCCCGACGGCCGCGAGCTGCTCTCGGCCGCCGCGGAGGACACCCCCAACGCCGTCGACGACGGCCCGGTGGTGGCCACCGCCCTCGTGCACGCCGAGGGCGGCCGGGTGCTCGACGTGGCACCCGTGCCGGAGGTGGCGGGCCGGGTCGCGAAGGTCGAGGGGCTGGCGCTGACCGGCGTCGAGGGCCCGACGGTGCGGCTGGTGGCGGTGGTCGACGCCGACGACCCGGAGCTGCCCTCGCCGCAGGTGGACCTCACCGTCACGGTGGGCTGACGCGCGACCGGTCAGGCGGCGGCCCGGCCGCCGTACATGGAGCCCGCGACCCGCGGGACGCCGTCCTCGTACCAGGTCCGCAGCTCGGTGACCGTCAGCGGCGAGGCGGCCAGCAGCCCCGCCACGTCGGTGTCGAGCGAGCAGCCGGCCAGGACCCGGTTGACCGGGTTGCCGCGCCGCTGCCAGCGCAGGACGCCGGGGTCGGGGGCCGCCCCGTGTTCGACGAGGTGCAGGGTGCCGCCGGGCTTGAGCACCCGGGCCACCTCCGCCAGCACCCGGCCGGCGTCGGGGATGCCGCAGAGGACCCAGGTGCACAGCGCCGAGTCGAAGCGGTCGTCGGGGAGCGGCAGGGACCGGGCGTCGTCGCCGGCGACCACGACCGGCACCGGGGACGCCGCGCGTCGTTCCTCGGACATCCGCAGCGCCGTGGCCGACGGCTCGACCGCCCACACGCCGGTGACCGCGGGCGGCAGGTGGGGCTGGTTGAGCCCCGAGCCGTACCCGATCTCGAGCACGTCGCCGGTCAGCCCGGCGCAGGTCCGCTCCCGGATCGGCCCGGTCAGCCGCGGCCCCAGGGACCGGTCGAGGAGCCGGGGACGGATGCACCGGCCGTAGACGCCCACGGGGTCGCAGGCTCCTCCCGGCGACCGCCCGGGGCAAGGGGCCCCGGGGAGGTCGTCGAGTGCGGGAGGCGGGAGTCGAACCCGCACGCCCGGAGGCACCAGATCCTAAGTCTGGCGTGGCTGCCGTTACACCACTCCCGCGTGGCCGCAGAGTCTAGGTCGCATCGCCCGGCCGGGTGCCCCGGTTT
This sequence comes from Geodermatophilus sp. SYSU D00710, assembly GCF_054050195.1. Classification (NCBI taxonomy): domain Bacteria; kingdom Bacillati; phylum Actinomycetota; class Actinomycetes; order Geodermatophilales; family Geodermatophilaceae; genus Geodermatophilus; species Geodermatophilus sp. SYSU D00710. The sequence goes on along the minus strand of NZ_JBJGYX010000002.1, from coordinate 69,937 downwards.
CCCGGAACGGGCCGGTCGGGGCCGCGTCTGGCAGGCTGTCGCCCGTGCCTCCTCGCGACCCCCGAGAGATCCAGCTGGAGATCGACGCCGCCCGCGAGTCGCTGGCGGCCACCCTGGACACGCTGGCCTACCGGGGGTCGCCCACCCGGCTGCGGGCCGACGGCCAGGCCGCCGTCGTGCGGTTCCTGCAGTCGCCGGCCGGCCGGGCCACCGTGGGCGGCCTCGGCCTGCTGGTGTCGCTGGTCCTCGTCCAGAAGGTCCGGCACCGCAGGGCCGCGAAGCGGCCGGTCCAGCGCCGCACGCGCTGACGTGCGCCCGCCGCGGCGCGACCCGGTCGGCCCCGGCCAGGAGTCGGTGTGGGACTACCCGCGACCGCCCTCGGCCGAGGTGACCCCGCGCCGCGTCGTCGTGGAGATCGGCGGGCGGGCCGTCGCCGACACCACCCGCGCGGTCCGGGTCTGCGAGACCAGCCACCCGCCGGTCTACTACGTGCCCCGTGAGGACGTCGCCGCCGGGGTGCTCGAGCGGGCGGCCGGGTCGTCGTGGTGCGAGTGGAAGGGCGCGGCCACCTACTGGGACGCCGTCGTCGACGGGACCCGCCGGCCGGCGGTCGCCTGGTCCTACGAGCAGCCCACCGCCGGGTACGAGCACCTGCGCGGCGCGGTGGCGTTCTACCCGAGCCGGGTCGACCGAGCCACCGTCGACGGGGAGCAGGTGCGCGCCCAGGCCGGCGACTTCTACGGCGGCTGGATCACCGACGACGTCGTCGGGCCGTTCAAGGGTGAGCCGGGCACGCTGGGCTGGTGACCCGGGCGCCCCGCGGGCTCAGTTCTCCCGGCTGGCCGCGCCCTCCCGGCGGACCAGCGGGAGGACGACCCGCTCGAGCACGGCGTCGGCGTAGGCGGTGTCCACCGGCTCCCGGGTGACCAGCCAGCGCTGCACCAGCAGCGCGGTGGAGGCCTCGGCCGGGATCGACTGCGGCATGCCCGGACCCACCTCGCCGCGCACCTGCGCCCGCGACCACATGTCGGCGAACGCCCGCCGCCAGACCGCCATCGGGCCCTCGCGGAAGGCCTCGATCAGTGCCGGCTCGTGCTGCATCGCCGCCAGCAGCGAGCGGGTGGCGGCACCGACCGGGCTGGCCATCATCTCGACCATCCGGTGCACCAGCTGGCGCAGGTCGCCCTCCAGCGACCCGGTGTCGGCGTCGACGGTCCAGGACCGGTTGAGCTCGGAGACGGTGTCGATGACGAGGTCCTGTTTGGTGCGCCACCGGCGGTAGATGGTGGCCTTGCCGACGCCGGCCTCGGCCGCGACCGCGTCCATGGTGAGGGCGCCGTAGCCGACGTCGCCGAGCAGGCGCAGGATCGCGGCCCGGATGACGTCGTCGCGGCTGGGGTCGCGCGGTCGGCCCCCGCGGCCCGTGCGTGCCGGTTGCTCGGTGACGAGGGCAGCTGCCATGGAGGGACCCTAGAACCTCCGGGGCCCCTCGACGGCGCTCCGCTGCGCGGTGCGGCCACCTCTTCGCGCCGCCCGCGCGCCTGCCCGTGCCGTCCGGCCGGGTCGGTCATCCTGCTGCGCGTGGTGAGCACGACCGGCGCGGCCCGCCGGCGCGAGGAGTGGGACCTGCCCGAGGCCGCGACCCGGGTCCTCCTGGCCAGCGCGGCCGAGCACGTGCTGCCGGCGGTGGCGACGGTCGCCAGGGCGGTGGGCCTGTCGGTCTTCGCCGCGCCCGGCCTGCTCGACCTGGCCGACGAGCACGACGGCCTGCGGGTGGAGCTGTTCTTCGACCGCATCTCCCGGGCGCTGACCGGCGCGGAGGCCGAGGCGGTGCGGGTGGCCACCGACCCGGCCAACGAGTACACGGCGCTGGTGCGGGCGCTGCTGACCGCGCCGACCCTCGCCCAGGAGCTGGCCCGGCGGGGCGTCACCGCGGAGGTCGGCGTGCTGGCCGAGGCCGAGCTGTGGTCCGCCTACCAGCCGATCGTCGACCTCGCCGACCGCTCGGTGGTGGCCTACGAGGCGCTGCTGCGCGGCGACTCCGACGGGCGCGCCGTCGACGGCGGCGACCTGTTCTTCGTGGCCGACTCCGCCGGGTGGCTGCCGCGGCTGGACCGGGTCGGTCGCGAGTGCGCGATCGCCGGAACGGCCGGCTGGCTGGGCGACGCCGACCTGTTCGTCAACACCCACCCGACGTCGGTGCTGCGGCCCGACGACGACCTCGCCGGCACGGCCGAGGCGCTGGAGCTGGCCGGACTGCGGCCGCGGCAGCTGGTGCTCGAGGTGGGGGAGCGGGCCGCCGTCGCCGACCGCGGGCACCTGCTCACCGTCCTGGAGGCCTACCGCGCGCGGGGCTGGCGGGTGGCGCTGGACGAGGTGGCCGCCGGGTGGTCGAGCGCCTCGCTGCTCGACGTCGTCCGGCCCGACGTGGTCAAGCTCGGCCGGGCACTGGTCTCCGCGCTGCCCGACGACGGCGCCCGCGCGGTCGTGCGCACCGTCGCGGGGCACGCCCACCGGCTCGGCGCGGTCGTGGTGGCCGAGGGGGTGGAGACCGAGCAGGCCGCCGAGGAGGTCACCGCCCTGGGCGCCGACCTCGGCCAGGGCTGGCTGTTCGGCCGCCCCGAGGCGCCCGCCGGCGCGTCCGAGCCGGCGGAGGTCAGTCCAGGCCCCACCGCGTGAGCACCGGGCGGGCGTGCTCGTGGCCGAGGACGCCGTAGGCCCCGGCGGGCAGGGCGAAGAGCGCGCCCGCGGCCGGCTCCAGGCCGAGCCAGCGCGCGGTCAGGACGCGCAGCACGTGACCGTGGGCGACCAGCGCGACGTCGCCGTCGGCCAGCCGCGGCCGGGCCCGCTCCAGGACGCGGTCGACCCGCCGTCCGACGTCCTCCAGGGTCTCGCCGGGGGTCTCCCCGGGCACGACCGGGTCCCGCCAGACCGACCACTGCCGGCCCAGCTCCTCGCTGATCTCCGCGGTGGTCCGGCCCTCGTAGCCGCCGTAGTCGAGCTCGACGAGGTCCTCGTCGACGGCGGTGGGCGTGAGGCCGGCCAGCTCGGCGGTGCGCCGGGCACGCTGCCGCGGGCTGACCCACACCTCGACCAGGTCCCGCCGGGCGAGCGCCGGCGCGATGTCGCGGGCCCGCTGCTCGCCCTCGGGCAGCAGCGGCAGGTCGGTGACACCGGTGTGCTGGCCGCTGCGGCTCCACTCGGTCGCGCCGTGCCGCAGCACCACGATCTCGCCCATGCCGTCTCCTCCTGACGGGGTGGCCGGTCCCACCGCCAGGAGCATCGTCGGGGACGGCGGCCGCTGCCGCCGACCCTCCGGTACCGGAGGCCTCAGCGCCAGCGGTCGAGGGCGACCGGGGTGACGGGGCGCCCGGCGCCGTCGGGGCCGTGCACCGACGGCGGTTCCGCCCGGGGACGGCGCCGCTCCTCGCGCGCCGGCGGCACCCAGGCCACCGGCGGGGGCTCGCGGTCCGGTCGCGGACGCGGCCGCACGGGGTCCTGCCCGGTGAGCGGGCCGTCGAGCTCGAGCCGGCCGGCGAGGCCCGCCTCGGTGACCTGCCGGCGCACCGCGGCGGGCGCGCCGACCAGCCGGCAGCGGCGGCCGGCCGCGGCGAGGGTGTCGCTGAAACCGGCGAGGGCCTGCAGGGCGGTGCCGTCGGCGAAGCGGGCCCCGGCCACGTCGACGACGACGCTGCCGGTGCCGTGCCCGGCGGCACGGGTCAGCGCCGAGGCCAGGCGGTCGAGGGTCGCGCGCCCGGCGTCGCCGGTGAGACGGACGACGACCTGCGCAGGGGCTGGCACGACGGCGACGGAGAGGTGCACGGCGACTCCGGGGGACAGCGGCGCCGCTGGTTCGGGCGCCGCCCCCGACCGTAGTGCTGCCGACCCCGCCCCACAACGGGGCGTGCTCGTACGGTCGCTCATCGCACCTGCCGGGGAGGCCGGTCCCGGTCGCCGCGCTCTCGTCGCGGACGGCACGATGAGGGTGTGGACGCCGAGGACTTCACCTACGTCAGGGACGCGGTGCGCCGGCTCGTGCGGGAGGTGGTGGTGCCGCGCGAGGAGGAGATCGACCTCGACGACCGCATCCCCGAGGAGCTGCGCGGGGCGGCGGCCGACATGGGGTTGTTCGGCTACGCACTGCCCGAGGAGTACGGCGGGCTGGGCGTGGACATGCGGGAGGACGTCGAGCTGGCCTTCGAGTTCGGCTACACGACGCCGGCCTTCCGCTCGCTGTTCGGCACCAACAACGGCATCGCCGGGCAGGTGATCGCGCGGTTCGGCAGCGAGGAGCAGAAGAAGACCTACCTCCCGCGGCTGGCCTCCGGTGAGCTCATCGGCTCGTTCGCGCTGACCGAGGCCGAGGCGGGCTCGGACCCCGCGGGCCTGCGCACCAGCGCCCGCCGCGACGGCGACGGGTGGGTGCTCGACGGCGCCAAGCGCTACATCACCAACGCGCCGCTGGCCGACCTGTTCGTCGTCTTCGCCCGGACGGACCCGCAGGAGGAGGGCGGCCGGGGCATCTCCAGCTTCGTCGTCGACGCGCGGACGCCGGGGGTCACGCTCGGCCCGCGCGACAAGAAGATGGGGCAGTCCGGCGCCTGGACCTCGGAGGTCTTCCTCGACGGCGTCCGCGTGCCCGCCGACGCGCTGGTCGGCGAGGAGGGGCGCGGGTACTCCAAGGCGCTCACCGTGCTCTCCCGCGGCCGGCTGCACATCGCGGCGCTGTGCGTGGGGATGGCGCAGCGGGTGCTCGACGAGTCGGTGGCCTACGCGGCGACGGCGAAGCAGGGCGGTGCCCCGATCGGGCGGTTCCAGCTGGTGCAGGCGCTGATCGCCGACATGTACGCCGAGCTGCTGGCCGGGCGGGCGATGGTGCGCGAGGTCGCCGCCCGGTACGACTCCGGTGAGGACACCTCGATCGGCCCGTCGGCGGCGAAGCTGTGGTGCAGCGAGATGGTGGGGCGGGCCACCGACCGCGCCGTCCAGGTGCACGGCGGGCTGGGGTACCTGCGGACCACGCCCGTCGAGCGCTTCTACCGCGACGCGCGGCTGTACCGGTTGTACGAGGGCACCAGTGAGGTGCAGCGGGTCATCGTCGGTGGAGGGCTGCTGCGCGCGGCCGGCATGCCGCGTGGCTGAGCCGCTGTCCCCGGAGGCGCGGGCCGCGCGGCGGGTGGCGGTCGGGGAGCTGGGCGAGGCGCTGCGCGAGCTGGTCGACGCCGCCCTGCGCACCGAGGTGGGGGAGGAGGAGCTCGCGGCGGCCGTGGTCGCCGCGCGGGAGCTGGCCGCCCGGCTGCGGGCCACCGGCCGGGAGCTGCACGAGATCGCCCGCGTCGACGACCCCGAGACCGGGGAGCGCTGGTACAGCCCGGTGTACGGGCCGGGCAGCCCGGTGGCGCCGCCGCTGGTGGCATCGGACAGCCCCGACGGGCGGGCCACCGGCCGGGTCACCGTGGGCAAGGCGCACGAGGGGCCGCCCGGGCTGGTGCACGGCGGGGTGGTGGCCACCCTGCTCGACCACGTGCTGGCCCGCGCGCTCCGCGCGGCCGGCCGCGGCGGGCTGACCGCCACGCTGACCGTCCGCTACCGCCGGCCGGTGCACCTCGGCGTGCCGCTGCTGCTCACCGCCGAGATGGGTGAGAGCGACGGCCGGCGAACCACCGCACACGCCCGGCTGGTCGCCGAGGACAGCCCCGAGGTGGTGCTGGCCGAGGCGGAGGGCCTGTTCGTCGCGCTGCGCAGCGAGCAGGCCGCCGACGTCTTCGCCGCCACCGGCCGGACCGTCGGCGCCTGGACACGCCGGGGCTGAGGGTCCCGCGGGCGCCGGGCCGGCCGGCGGACGGGTTCCTCCTGCAGATCCTCCGCGTCGCGACTGCCCATGGCGTTCGTCAGCCGCCCGCTCGGGGACACGGCAAGGACTCTCGGGCTCCACGGGAGGCCGGTCGACGGGCCTGGCCCGGCTAGTAGCTGATGGTGCCCGAGAGCTTGACGATGGCCGCGCCGGCGGGCCGGGCGTTGCTGATCGAGAACCTGACGGTGCCTGTCAGCGTCCCCGTCACACCCTCATAAGCCCCTGTGCCCCCGATGACGACGCTCGTGAGGGTGCTGCGGCGCACCTCGATCGGACCGGGGAAGCACGCCGGCTCCGCGACGCACTCGCCGGGGCTGGACGTCTCTTCGAGGATGATCGTCCCATCGGCCAGGTAGATGGTCCGGATGTCACAGGTCCCGCCGCACCCGGCGCCGAACACGATCTCTGACGTCGCCCGGCCCAGCGGGATGACCTGACCGGACCCGCAGGAGGAGTCGGGGAAGGCCGGACAGTCCGTGTTCGGGTGAACCGGCTCCGCAAAGGTCATGCTCACGAACACGGTGGTCTGAGCGGCCGCAGCGGAAGCGGAGACGATCGGCGCCGCGAGCGCGAGGAGGAGGACCAGGAGGAACCGGAAACGGCGCATGGTGCCACTCCTCGAGGAGCCCGGCTGATGGTGCCGGGGCTGGTGCCCGTCCGAGGGCCGGGACTCTCCTACCGGGCGTCGAGGTGGTCAACGAGGACGTGCTCGAGCCGGTCGTCAGGTGCTCTCCCCGAGGCCGGCGATGGCGCGGCGGTCACCGCTCGCCCCAGCGCGATCCGTCTGCGCGACGGACCCAGCCCCGGCCGCGGCCCACTCACGCGCGACCGGGAGTGGACCGAGGCTCGGCATCGAGGTGCCGCTGCCGGCTCCCGCCCACGCCGGCTCTGGGACGTGTCACCACTCGGAGCCGAGTTCGACGCGACCCCCGGGCCTCCAGGACGCGGTGGCCCCGCGCCCGGCGGGGTTCCTCTAGTACGGCGGTGGGGTGGTGGTGGCGGTGAGGCCGGACGAGGTGGTGACGGTGAGGGTGCCGTCGGCGGCGAGGGTGTGTCGCCAGCCGGGGGCCTGGTGCTTGCCGCGGTGGTGGCCGGTGCAGTAGCCGGTGAGGTTGGCCGCGGCGGTGGGCCCGGCCGGCCAGGGAACGCTGTGGTCGAGCTCGCCGCCGCGGGGCACGCGGCGGCGGCAGCCGGGGAAGCGGCAGCGGCGGTCGCGGGCGCGGACGTGCCGGTCGAGGGCGGCGCCGGGCCGGTAGCCGGCGCCGGCGGCAGGGGCGCCGAGGCCGGTGCCGCTCTGGCGGGCGCGGTGCAGGGCAGGCAGGTCGGTGAGGGCCAGCAGCGCACCGCCGGCCGCGCCGGTGAGCGCGATCCGGGGCCGGTCGTCCAGCCCGCCGCCGCCGGTGGCGGCGAGCAGGGCGGCCAGCGTCTCCCGGGCCTGGTCGGTAGCCGCGGTGAGCTGAGTGAGGACGTCACTGGCGGCGGTGACCCGGCCGGCGGGACTCGCCGCCCAGGCGGCCTCGTCGGCGGCGTCGGCGCGCTGCGCGGTGGCCACCGTGCGGCGGGCGTGGCCCAGCGCGCGTTCGAGCCCGAGCAGCGCGGTGCCGGCGTCGTCCACGGCACGGTCGGCGCGGGCCCACCAGCCATCGGGCACGGGCGCGGCGGAGGTCGCGTCGAACGGTGCTGCGCAGTCGGCCGGCGGCGGCCCGGGATCCGGTGGCGGGTCATCGTCGACGTAGCAGGGTGGCGGCTCGGCGTCGAACTCGCCGGCCAGCACTCGGCGCTCCATCTCCTCCGACCACAGCGCGAAGTCCTCTTCCTCGCTCAGGACCGGACGCGCCGGCCCGCCGGGAGGAGCGGTGTCGGTCGGCTCGGTGTCGGTCGCGGCAGGGCCGGTGGTGGCGGGTGCGGCGTCGACCGGGTAGCCGGTGAGGGCGGCCAGCAGCGCGCGGACCAGCTCGGCGGGCACCACCTGCCCGTCGACCTCACACGGCTGATCCCCGCCCAACAGTGCGCCGACCGGGGCGACCACGGTCAGCGCCACCTGCACCGGCGGCAGACCGGTCTCGCCGGGCCGGAGCACCAGGTCGAGCAGGCAGTCGGCCATCTTCTGCCCGCGGGTGCGCGTGTCCGCCGGATCGGTGGGCAGCGCGTCGGCGTGGGCGCCCAGGGTCGCGACGAGGGCGTGCGCCTCTGGGGTGGTCAGCAGCGCCGAGACCACACTCATCCCGGCGGTGCGATCCGGGCGGACGGTGACGCCGCGCTGCTCGAGTGCCCGGTCCAGGTCGCGGGCGGCGTCGCGGGCGTTGTGCCGGGCGACCACGCGACGCACCCGGTCGCCCAGCTGCGCCGGGGTGGTCACCTGGTGCCGGGTGGCCACCCAGGCGAGCAGTTCGGCCTCCATGCGGGCGCGCAGCGCGTCATCGGCGATCGGGGCCACGTGCTCGAGGAGGCACCACAGGTGCCCGGCGTGCAGCAACCCGGACTCCAGCGCACCGAGCACCCGGGGCAGCCGGTGCACCAGGGTCAGCGACCGCGCCAGCTCCTCCTCGGCGCGTTGCGCGGTGAGGTCCAACGCGATCGACAACTCGTGCGCGGCCCACTCGCTGACCGGCCGCAGCACCTCGGCCCGGGCCGCCCACCGCTCGGCTGACATGGAGCCGGGCTCCCCGGGCTGCCGGTCGACGGAGGCGGGACGGGTGGCGGCGAAGGCCGCGATCGCCCGGTAGCGCCGCGCCGTCTGCCGGGACGCCTCCCGGTCGGCGGCCTGGACCTCACCCAGCGGCCCCGACGCCCACCCCACTGGGGGCTCGTCGACCGCCGGCGTTTCCGTCACAGATTCGATCATACGTTCGAACAGCTGAGTGGGCAAGTCCTGTGGACGGCGGATCTGCAGGTGAGGCGTCTGGTCCCGCGCGGCCACGGCGTCCGACGGCGCCCGGCTGCGGCCCGGTGCCGGAGTGACGAAACCCGGACCGGGCAGAGCCGCTCAGTCCGGACGGCGGTTCGGCACGTTGGCCGGGTCGCCGGCCGGGTCGTACTCGCGGCCGCCCGTGGGGGACAGCAGCGGCCCCGGCGCACCCTCACCGCGGCCGAGGGCGGTGACGAACTGGCGCAGGACGTCGTCCCCACGGTGGGCCGGCTGCCAGTCCAGCTGCGTGCGCGCGCGGGTGGTGTCGAGCACCGGCGACCGGAGGCCCAGGTCGAGCCAGCCGGGCTCGGTGGGGACGACGTGCGCGCGGAAGGCCGCCGTCAGCCCGGTCCGGACCAGCACCGCCGGGACGGGGATCCGCGTGGTGCCCAGCGCGCGGGCGATCCCGTCGGCGTCGAGCGCCGGGTCGGCGGAGACGTTGAACGGTCCCGGGACGCGCCGGTCGAGCATGCGGGTGATCGCGTCGGCGAGGTCGTCGGCGTGGACGAAGCCGACCCGCAGCGACGGCAGCGGCAGGGGCAGGACGGAGGCGATCTGCCCGGGCACCAGGCGCACCGCGCCGAACACCAGCGGGCCGAGGAAGTAGCGGCCGATCTCGCTGGCCGCCTCCGGCTGGAGCACCAGCGTCGGCCGGACGACGGTCAGCGTGACGTCGGACCGCCGGCCGACGACCTCGCGCACGACCCGCTCGGCCTCGGACTTCTGCCGGCTGTACTGCGAGCTCGGGATGCCGGTCACCGGCCAGTCCTCGGTGACCGGACGGTCGCCGCCGCCCGCCGCGTAGGCCCCCAGCGAGGACATGTGCACCACGTGCTGCACGCCGGCGGCCACCGCGGCGCGCATGACCCGGCGGGTGCCGTCGACGTTGGCCTTCCGCAGCTCGTCGGACCGCCGCCCCGGCTGCAGCACCCAGGCCAGGTGGACGACGGCGTCGACGTCCTCGAGCAGGTTGGTCAGCGCCTGCTCGCTGCTGGTGTCCCCGAGGTCGGCGGTGTACCAGGTGACCGACGAGTACGGCTCCCGGTCCGGCGGCTCCCGGCGGGCCAGCCCGCGGACCTCGGCCACGCCGCTGCCGGGAGCGGTCAGCCGCCGCAGGAGCGCGGTGCCGACGTTGCCGCTCGCGCCGGTGACGGCGACCTTGAGGCCCTGCAGATGCGCCTGGGGGAGCTCAGCCATGTCCCGCCGCTACCCCCGGTGGCCGTGCGCAACCCGACGGGGTGCGTCACATCAGCGCACCGCCGGCGCCGGCACCGCGTCCGGCGCCGCGAGCTCCTCGTCCCGCGGGCGCAGCCCGAGGGAGACCGCGGCGATGAGGAGCAGCGCGGCCGCCCCGGCGAGGAAGCCGGCCGGCAGGCCGGCGGCGTCGGCCAGGCGGGGCAGCAGCAGGCTGCCGAGGCCGCCACCGACCATGAGCGCGAGCGACTTGGCCGACACCGTCGTCGACCGCTGGGGGGCGCTCACCTGTTCGTGCAGCAGCGCCTGGCGCAGCGGCCAGCCGGCGCCGTTGGCCAGGTAGAAGACGACGAACGCGGCGGCGGCGACCGCCACGTGCCCGGCCACCGCGACCGCGGCGACGGCGAGCGCGCCGAGCACCGCGGTGACCAGGCTGGCCCAGGCCACCGAGCCCCGGGCGAGCCGGCGGACGGCGGGTGCCAGCAGGGCGCCCAGCCCGGCGGCGGCGAACGAGGCGGCCATGACCACCCCGTACACCGCTGCCCCGCGGTCGAGGCCGCCGCCGAGCTCGGCGAACCACAGCGGGCCCAGCACCTCGAGGGTGGTCAGCGCCGTGCCGGTCAGGAACGAGATGGCCAGCAGCCGGCGCAGGACGCGGTGCCGCGCGGCCAGCCGCACGGTGTCGCGGACCACCACCGGCACCTCCCGGACCCCGCCGGCCAGGGCGCGCAGCCCGCCCGAGGTCGCCGTCGGCAGGGGGACGACGAGCGCGAGGACGGCGACCACCGACACCGCGACCAGCGCCGCGGCCAGGAGCAGCGGCAGCACGAGCGCGGCGCTGCCCCGGCCCTCGGCCAGCAGCGGCAGCGCCCCGCCGAGCGCGGCGCCCAGGGCCAGCCCCAGGCCGTCGGCGGCGCCGGCTCGCGACAGGCCCGACGCCGGGTCGGCGTCGGGGTCCGCGGCGTGCACGGTGTCGACGTACCAGGCCTCCAGCGGGCCGGAGTCCAGTGCCCGCGACGCGCCCTGCAGCCCCCACGCCAGGGCGAACAGCGGCACGGAGTCCGCGGCGGCCATCGTGAGCAGCGACGCGGTGCCCAGCAGCCCGGACAGGACCAGGACCGGCCGGTGCCCGATCGCGTCGGCGAGCCCGCCGGTCGGCAGCTCCAGCACCAGCGTGACCACCGAGTAGACGGCCAGCACCAGCCCGATGTCGGCGGGGGAGAGCCCGCGCGACGAGGCCAGCAGCACCGTGACCGGCGCCGAGATGCCGACCGGCAGCCAGCGCAGCGCGGTGAGCCCGACGAACCGCCGGCCGGCCGAGTGCACCGACAGCGGAGCCCTCACGCCGGGTCCTCGGTCAGCGGGAACAGGTCGAGCAGGACGTGCACGAGCGGCTCGCCCGGCTCCTCGCGCTCGGCGCGCCAGCGCGCCAGCACCCCGTTGAGCTCCTCGGTCAGCTCCCGGACGGCGGCGGGGGACAGGTGCAGCGCCCAGTCGTTGAGCGAGACGGCGTCGCGCCAGACGTCGTCCAGCGACTCCCGCTGCTCGGCGTGCGCGGCGAGCACACGCCGCTGCCGCCCCAGCGACTGGTGGGTGAGCTCCTCGAGGACCTCGCGGCCGCCGGGCTGGTCGACGAGGTCCTCGGTGCGCCAGCGGGTGCTGCGGTGCCGGGCCCGCCACCAACGCTCCCGCGCGGTCCCCTCGCCGGCCACCTCCTCGACGAAGCCGAGGGCGGCGAGCTGGCGCAGGTGGTAGCTGGTGGTGCCGCTGCTCTCGCCCAGCCGCTGTCCCAGCCGGGAGGCCGTCGACGGGCCCTCCGAGCGCAGCAGGGCGAGCAGGCCGGTGCGCAGCGGGTGGGCCAGCGCGCGCAGCGTCCGCGGGTCGGTGACGTCGACGACGGCTTCGGGCGGGAGTTCGGTCACGCCCTCAGACTAAGATGCAGAGACCTCTTTGCAAAGAGGTCTCTGCATCATCGTCCGTCATCCGTCGGAGTCCTCGCCGTCGGTGGCGTCCTCGACCTCCTGCTCGGCCTCGTCCACGCCCTCCTCGACCTCCTGCTCCACCCCGTCGTCGACGACGTCGGAGCCGCAGGCGGCGGTGACCGGCGAGAGGGCGAGCGCGAGGCCGACGGCGGCCAGGCGCCAGCGGCGGCGGGTGGTGGTGGTCGACATGGCTGCTCCTCCTGTTCCGGAACGTTCCCGGGAGGGGTGCCCGCCCGGGCGGTCGGCCATGCCCCGCGGCCCCGGGGCCACCGCACGGGGGGACAGCTCGCGGTCGTGATCGGCGCGGGTCGGGCCGTGTCCCGACGAGGTGACCCTCCGCGGCGGTGGTCAGCGAGCGGCGCCGACCGCCGTCCGGACGTGCTCGACCACCAGCTCGGCGGTGCGCTCGGCGGCCAGCTCCGGGATCCAGTGCGGCACGCCGTCGAGCACCTCGAGCCGGTAGGGCCCGGTGACGTGGCGACGGGTCATGGCGGTGGCGGCCGGCCCGAGGAAGGCGTCGCCGGTGCTCCACACGTGCAGGGTCGGCACGGACACCCGCCCGACGCCGTCCCGCGCGGCGAGCGGGATGGCCCGGTACCAGCCGAGCGCGGCCGAGAGCGCGCCCGGCTCGCGCATCCGGTCGACGTAGCGGGCGACGGCGTCGGGGGGCAGGCCGCCGTTCTCGAGGACGCCGCGCAGCGCGGCGCCGTCGCGGGTGAGCAGCAGCCGCTCGGGCACCACCGGCACCTGGAAGGCGGCCATGTACGACGAGCGCAGCCCCTGGTCGCTGGTGAGCACCGCCCGGCCGGCCGCGGCCGGGTGCGGGGTGGACAGCGCCGTCAGCGTGCGCACCCGGTCGGGGTGCCAGGCGCCCAGCGCCCAGGCCACGGCGCCGCCCCAGTCGTGGCCGACGACGTGTGCGCTCTCCAGCCCGGCGGCGTCGAGCAGCGCCAGGACGTCGCCGGTGACCGCGCGCAGCCGGTAGGAACCGCGCCCGCTCGGCCGGGCGCCGGGGCTGTAGCCGCGCTGGTCGAGCGCGAGGGTGCGCAGGCCGGCGTCGTGCAGCAGCGGCGCCATCCGGTCGAAGGCCGTGCAGTCCTGGGGGAAGCCGTGGAGGAGCACCACGGGCTCGCCGTCGGGCGGGCCGCCGTCCTGGACGTCGAAGGTGAGGCCGTCGTTCTGGAACTGCCGCATGCCCCCTTCCCTGCCCGGGGGAGGTGTGCCGGAACCGCGCACCGGGGGAGGATGGGCCGGTGACGGTGACCGCAGCGGAGCTGATCGTGCTCGTCGACGACGACGGGACGCCCATCGGCACCATGCCCAAGCCGCTGGTGCACCACGGCGAGACGCCGCTGCACCGGGCCTTCTCGGCCTACCTGTTCGCCGACGACGGCCGGCTGCTGGTCACCCGCCGTGCGGCGGACAAGCAGACCTTCCCCGGCATGTGGACCAACACCGTCTGCGGCCACCCCGGTCCCGGGGAGGACGACGCCGCCGCGATCGCCCGCCGCGCGTCCCAGGAGCTCGGGCTGCAGGTGGCCGACCTGCGCCCGGCGCTGCCCGGGTACCGCTACCGCGCCGAGTTCCGCGGCGTGGTGGAGAACGAGGTCTGCCCGGTCTACCTCGGCCGCTACACCGGCACGCCCGACCCCGATCCCCGCGAGGTGGGCGAGTGGGAGCTGCTCGGATGGGCCGAGTTCCGGCGCCGGCAGGAGGAGTCCGAGCGCGACGCCTGGTCCCCGTGGTGCCGCGAGCAGGCCCGGCTCATCGAGCAGGCGGGCCTCGTCGCGGCGACGTAGTCGGCAGGCCACGGAGCGTGGCGGGCACGCGAGCGGGCTGGTGTCGCTGACCGGGACGCGCCGGGGCCCCCTCCTAGCGTCCGGCGCGTGGACCGCCGGGGCTTCCTGTACCTGCTCGCCGCCGGGCTCACGGGTGCCGCGGTGGGGCGCGGCGCGGCCGGTCTCGACCTCGCGCAGCCCGCCCCCGCGCCCGCGCGGACGCCGGCTCCGGCGACCCCCAGCGGCCCGGGCGGCATCGTCGCCGTCCCCGCTCCGCACGGCGTGGTCGAGGAGCTGCCCGGCACCGGCCCGCAGATCGCGCTGACCATCGACGACGGCAGCAACGGCGAGGTGGTCGCCGCCATGGTCACCCTCTGCCGCGAGACCGGCACCCGGCTGACGTTCTTCCCCAACTGCTCCTACCGGACGTGGGGCGACAACGCCCGCGACCTGTGGCCGCTCATCGAGTCCGGGCAGGTCGCCTTCGGCAACCACACGTGGTCGCACCCCGACCTGACCACCCTCTCCGACGCCGACGTCGCCGAGGAGCTGCGCCGCAACCAGGACGCCATGCGCCGCACCCTCGGCGTCGCGGAGACGCCGTTCTGGCGGCCGCCCTTCGGCTCGCACGACGAGCGGGTCGACGCCATCGCCGCCGACGTCGGCCACCCGACGACGGTCATGTGGAACGGCACCTTCGACGACGGCCGGGTGGTCTCCGCCGAGGGGCTGATGGCCGCCGCGCACCAGTGGTTCGCGGCGCGGGCGATCATCGTCGGCCACGCCAACCAGCCGGCGATCACCACCGTGTTCGACCAGCTGCTGGCCCTCGTCGAGAGCCGGCAGCTGGTGACGGTCACCCTCGCCGACGCCTGGTCCGCCCCGGCCTGACCCGCTCCGACCTGCGGGCGGGACCGACCTCCGCGAGAGTGGCCGGGGACGCGAGACGTGATCACGGCCGACCGGCCGGAGGACGGAGGAACGGGTGGCAGGGGAGCTCAAGGGCCGCGTGGCGCTGGTCACCGGCGGGGCGAGCGGGCTGGGCCGGGCGACGTGCGTGTCGCTGGCCGAGGCCGGCGCGCACGTCGTCGTCGCCGACATCGACCCCGACGGCAGCGCGCGGACCCGCGAGCTGGTCACCGACGCCGGGGGCAGCGCCGACGTCGTCGCCCTGGACGTGACCGACGACGCCGCCCGCCGCGCGGTGGTGGCGCAGCTGTTCGAGCAGCACGGCGACGCCTTCGACGTGCTGGTCAACGTGGCCGGCATCGACCGCCCGGGCTACGTCACCGACATCGACCTCGACGACTACCGCCGGGTCATGGCCGTCAACTGCGAGGGCCCCGTCTTCCTGACCAGCGAGTTCGTGAAGCGGGTTCAGCACCTGCCCGAGGGCCGCACCGCCGACGTGGTGCACGTCGTGTCGCTGTCGGCGATCACCTCGGGCAGCGGCGCGATCGCCTACAACGGCTCCAAGGCCGGCTTCCTCAACGCCACCCGCTGCATCCAGCGCGAGCTGCGGGAGAAGGCCGTGCAGCTCCCCGACGGCGGCGAGCGGCCCTTCCCGTGCCGGGTGCAGGCGGTCATCCCCGCGGCGATGGACACCCCGATGATGGAGCAGTGGGGGATCCCGGGGCACTTGATGATGCCGCCGTCCGCGGTCGCCGACACGGTGCGCACGCTGCTGCTGCTGCACCCCTCGGCGTTCGTGCCGGAGATGCAGATCGTGCCGCGGCTCGAGCCGAACTTCCCCCGCTGAGGAGGGTCGAGCGATGACCGGACCGGACGACGTCCCCGACAGCGGCATGGCCTCCGGCAGCGACGCCGGCGAGCCCGGGGATCGCCTCGGCAGGGGCGACCTGCGGCCCGACGAGGAGCAGCTGCTCGCCCAGCTCCAGCGGGGCGTCGACGACGCGGCCCCCGCGGGCGGTGACGCGGAGCTGCGGGCGGCCGAGGACGAGGTCCCGCTGCCCGCCGACGGCGGCACGCAGGACGACGGCCTGGATGCCCGCTTCTCCGACACCGACGGGGGCTGAACCGGCCCCGGACGTGCACCGGGCACTTCCGCGGACGTGCCCGGTCAGGACCCCGAGAGGCGGACCGCGACCAGCGCGACGTCGTCCTCGGCACCCTCGGGCACCAGCCGCTCGAGGACGCCGTCGCAGACCTCCTCGACCGGCCGGCCGCGCAGGTCGGCCAGGGCGTGGGCCAGCCGGTCGACGCCGTCGTCGAAGCCCTCGTCGCGGCGCTCGACCAGCCCGTCGGTGTAGAGCAGCAGTGTCGAGCCGGGCTCGAGGAGCACCTCGGCGTCGGTGCGGGGCGCCCCGGGGTGTACCCCGAGCAGCAGGTCGGCCCGCCCGGCGGCGAGCACGCGGGCGCTGCCGTCGGGGCCGGCGACCAGCGGCGGCAGGTGCCCGGCGCTCGACCAGCGCAGCCGCGCGCCGCCGCCGGCGGGCTCGAGCCGGCCGACGAGCACGGTGGCCATGGCGGCGAGGTCGAGCCCCTCGATCGCGGCGTCGAGCCGGGACAGCACCCGGGCGGGGCTGTCGCCGTTGTCGAACGCGATGCCCCGCAGCAGCCCGCGCAGCTGCGCCATGCAGGCGGCGGCCTGCACGTCGTGGCCGACGACGTCGCCGATGACCAGCATCGTGGCGCCGTCGGGCTGGCTGAACGCGTCGTACCAGTCGCCGCCGACCTGCGCCTCGCGGGTGGCGGGCACGTAGCGCACGCCCACCTCGACGCCGGCGGGCGACGGCGGCTCGGACAGCAGGCTGCGCTGCAGGGTCTCCGCGGCGCGCACGATGCTGCGGGAGCGGGCGTAGAGGGCCTCGAGCAGGTGGCCGCGCAACTCGCGGACCTCGGCGCGCGCCTGCGGTGTCCACGGGAACGAGCGGTCCCGGACGGTCTCCCGCCACCGGTCGAAGCTCTTGCGGGGGCTGAGCCGGACGTCGTCGCCCTCCCGCTGGGCGAGCGCCTTCTCGTGCGGGGCGCCGCCCCAGTCGACGTGCCGCACGGCCTCGCGCCGGTGCCACAGCACGTACTGGCCCTCCGGCAGGGGCAGGACGAGCACGCCGCAGGCGACGTCGACCGGGACGCCGAGCCCGGGCGCCTCCCGCTGCAGGGAGTCGGTGGCCACGACCTCGTCACCGCGCGCCGCGGCCCAGCCCACCAGCCGCTCGACGACGGCGGCCGGCAGCTCCTCGCCCGCGCTCCCGGTGGCGTCCTGCAGCGCGACGGTGACGCCGTCGGCAGGCAGCACGTCGAGCAGGCTGGGCCTGCCCAGGAGGGTGTCGACGAGCGGGCGGTCCTCGTCGAGCGTCGCCGCGGTCAACCAGGCCAGCGTGGAGCGCACCCGCAGTGCCCGGTGCACCTCCTCCTCGGCGGTGCGGTCGACCAGTCGCAGCGACAGCGTCGAGCCGAGGAACTCCGCCGCGGCGCGGGTGGCGAACGGCGGCTGGTGCGGGCCGGAGTAGTGGTGGCAGGCGATGAGCCCCCACAGCCGGCCGTCGCGCAGCAGCGAGATCGACATCGAGGCCCGCACGCCCATGTTGTGCAGGTACTCGAGGTGGATGGGGGAGACGCTGCGCAGCGTCGAGTACGTGAGGTCCAGCGGGCGGCCGGTGGCCGGGTGGGCGGTGGGCCGGATCGGGCTGGGGACGTAGTCGACGTCGCTGATCAGCCGCAGCCAGTTCTTCTCGTACAGGGCCCGGGCCTGGGCCGGGATGTCGGAGGCGGGGTAGTGCAGGCCGAGGAACGAGCCGAGGTGCCCCGCCTTCGCCTCGGCGACGACCTCGCCGTTGTAGTCGGCGTCGTAGCGGTAGACCATCACGCGGTCGAAGCCGGTCAGGTCGCGCACCGCCCGCGCGGTGGTGTCGTAGAGCTCCTGCAGCGTCGCCGCCCGGTTCAGCTCGGCGACCGTGCCGCGCACCGCCTGGTAGGTGTTCGGGAAGGAGAACGGCCGCGGCCCGCGCGCCGGCTCCAGCTCCACGACCAGGTTGGTCACGGGCGCGTCCCCGCCGGCCGGCTGCCCGTGCCCGTCGCGGGCGCCGGCCAGCACCGCCCGGTGCAGGATCGCGTCGACCGGCACCGGGTCGCCGTCGACGTCGAGGGTCACCTCCACCGGGTTGCGCTCGCGGAGGTCGCCGAACGCGCTGGCCGAGCGGACGACCGCCTCGGCCGGGGCGACGCCCAGGACGTCGGCCAGCGGCCGTCCGAGGGCGTCGGACCACGCGACCCCGGTCAGCTCGGCGAGGTTCTCCGAGGCCTGGACGACCACCAGGTCGGGCTCGCTCACGGCCAGCAGTGCCCCGCGCGGCTGGACGCTGCCCGGGACGTGGATCGGCTCGCGCGCGCAGTTGTCCAGGTCGACCGCCTCGCCGGGCCCCAGCCAGGCGACCTCCTCGCCGGCGGTGGCCTCGACGTCACGGGCGTGGACGCCGCCGGCGCGGGCGCCGACGTCGGTCACGCGGGGACCCCGGGCCGGGCGGCGGGCGCGCACCAGTCGGCCAGGACGGCGAAGGTCCCGCGGGCGGCCGCGACGACGCGGTGGGCGTCCCCGTGGCCGGCCACGTGCCGGCGGGTGGTGCGCCGGAAGGCCGCCCACATCGCGCCGGTGTCCTCGCCGTAGGGGCTGAAGCAGCGCAGTCGGGGCAGCCCGGGCACGCCGGCCAGGTGGCGGTCGATGAACGCGCCGCCGAGCGTGGAGCCCTCGAGGACGTAGAGCCGGCCCAGGGCGGCACCGGTGTCGGGGACGTCCGGCAGCGCGGGGCGCTCCGTGCCGGGAGCCGCGCCGAGCGCGTGCAGGTCGGCGGCGTAGAGGGCGGCCCGCCGCCGGCGGTCCCAGTCCAGGGCCGCGGCGTCACCGGGGCACCGGGCCGCCCAGGCGTCGAGGCCGGCCTCGGCGGCGCGCCAGAAGGAGTGCAGCAGCCCCAGCACCTCGACCAGCCGGTCCCGGTCCAGGTGGGGGTCCACCAGCCCGAGCGCGGTCTCCACCCGCTCGTGCTCCACGGCGGTGGCCGTGCGGAGGTCCCGGAGGACGTCGCCGGCGCCGCCCGCGTCTCGAGGCAACGCCTCTCCTCCCGCAGCCATCAGCCACCCGAGGGTAGGTCAGCGCCGGTGCGCCGTCGCGGCGGGACGGGTGCTCTGTGCAACCTCATCCCAGGCGGGCGCGGCGCAGCGAGGCGTGCACCAGCAGCCGGGTGTCACCGTCGGCGAGGTCCAGCCCCGTCAGGGCGGTGATCCGGCCCAGCCGGGAGTACAGCGTCTGCCGGTGGATCCCCAGCGCGGCCGACGTGCGGGCGGCGCTGCCGGCCGCGTCCAGGTAGGCCTCGGCGGTGGCGGCCAGTGCCGGCTCGGCGAGCAGCGGCGCCACGGCGGGGTCCGGGCCGGGCAGCGCCGCGGCGGCCCGCCAGCCGCCGAGCCCGGACCAGGCGGCCACCGGCGCCAGCCGGGGGACGACGGCGGCGACCGCGGCGGCCGCCCGTGCCTGCGCCCAGCGGCCGGGCAGGCCGTCGACCCCCGGCGCCGGGTCGGACACCCCCGCGGTGCTGCCCGCGGGCAGCCGGGCGAGCAGGGGTCCCACCGCGGCGCAGGCCGCGCGCGCGTCGGCCGCCCGCGGCAGCCGCACGGCGACGGCGACCTCGCTGCGCCCGCCGGCGCCCTCCAGCACCGCCGCGCCCGCGGGGAGGCGGCGGTCCCGCGGCAGCGCGCCGCCGGGCGGGCGCAGCGCCACCAGGGCCACCGCGGCGCCGGCGAACCGGGCGGCCAGCACGGCGCCGGCCTGCTCCCGCCCGGCTCCGGACCCAGCGCCCAGCACGGCCGCCAGCGCCGTCGCGAGGTCGTCGTCCGCGCGCCGCCGGGCCAGCAGCTCCCCGGCGCGGGCGGCGAGGTCGAGCGCCGCGGCCAGCGCGGGGTCGCCGGTGCCCGCGGGGTCGGTGCGGCCGCCGTCGAGCAGCCACAGGTAGCCGAGGGT
Source organism: Geodermatophilus sp. SYSU D00710 (assembly GCF_054050195.1). Taxonomy (NCBI): domain Bacteria; kingdom Bacillati; phylum Actinomycetota; class Actinomycetes; order Geodermatophilales; family Geodermatophilaceae; genus Geodermatophilus; species Geodermatophilus sp. SYSU D00710. The sequence goes on along the minus strand of NZ_JBJGYX010000002.1, from coordinate 50,250 downwards.
GCGGCCCTCGTGCCGGACCGGCAGCAGCAGGCGGGTGAGGATGCCGGCGTCGGGGTCGGCGGGCGTGCGCAGCGGCCCCTGCGCCCGGGCGATGCCGAGGTCCTCGAACCAGCGGCGGGTCGCCGGCGTGGAGCCGCGGCCGAGGATCGAGCGGGTGCGGACGGCGTCCATGGCGGTGCCGTCGTCGAGCGGGTGCGCGGCGAAGGCCAGCAGCGTGAAGTCGGTGTCCTCGAGCGTCGCGGGCGCGCCGAGCAGCCGGGCCACCTCGTCGACGACGTCCTGCAGGTCGTCGCGCATCGTACGAATGTATGACGCGGCGACGTACGACTGTCCCTGGCGGCTGGCCCGGGGGGTCCTTAGCGTCGGCACCGGACGCTGGTGTCCGGACGGGACGGAGGTCGGTTCAGGTGCTCTCCACGAAGACCGTGCTGCTGGAGGCCTCGCGGCGCCCGGCGCTGCGCCGCGCGCTGGTGGGCACGCCGGTCACCCGGAAGGTGGTCGAGCGGTTCGTGGCCGGCGAGACGCTGCCGGAGGCGCTGGCCGTCGTCACCCGCCTGACCGGTGAGGGCATCGCGGTGACCCTCGACCACCTCGGCGAGGACGTGACCGACCCGGAGGAGGCCCGCGGCACCCGCGACGCCTACCTCGCGCTGCTCGACGGGCTGGCGCCGCTGGGCCTCGGTGCCGACGCGGAGGTGTCGGTCAAGCTCTCCGCCTTCGGGCAGGCGCTGCCCGGCGGCCACGACGTCGCGCTGGAGCTGGTCCGGCCGGTGGTCGAGCGGGCCACCGCGATCGGCACGACGGTCACCCTCGACATGGAGGACTCCTCGACCGTCGACTCCACCCTGGCGATCCTGGCCGAGCTGCGCCGCGACCACCCGGGCACCGGTGCGGTGCTGCAGTCGGCGCTGCGTCGCACCGAGGACGACGCCCGGGCGCTGGCGGTGCCCGGCTCACGGGTGCGGCTGGTCAAGGGCGCCTACGACGAGCCGGCCTCGGTCGCCTTCCGCGACCGCCGGGACGTGGACGCCGCCTACGCCCGCTGCCTGGGCATCCTCATGCGCGGGCCGGGGTACCCGATGGTCGGCAGCCACGACCCGGCGATGGTCGACCTCGCGCAGCGGCTGGCTGCCGAGTACGGCCGGGCCGCCGACTCGTGGGAGGTGCAGATGCTGCACGGCATCCGCGTCGACGAGCAGCGCCGGCTGGCCGCGGCCGGCACCCGCGTGCGCGCCTACGTGCCCTACGGCGTCGACTGGTACGGCTACTTCGTCCGCCGGCTGGCCGAGCGCCCGGCCAACCTGCGCTTCTTCCTGCGCGCCCTCGTCACCCGCTGACCCCTTCTCCCCCCCGGAGGCATGCCGTGGACGGCATCACCCGCGTCCCCCCGCCGCACAACGAGCCGGTGCTCACCTACGCCCCCGGCTCCCCGGAGCGCGCCGCGCTCGAGACCCGCCTCGCGGAGCTGGCCGCCGAGCCGCTGGAGCTGACCGCGACCATCGGCGACAAGCAGCGCATGGCCGGCGGCGAGCGCTTCGACGTCGTCCAGCCGCACCGGCACGCCGCCGTGCTCGGCACCTCGGCGCACGCCACGCACGCCGACGCCACCGAGGCCGTGGCCGCCGCCAAGGCCGCCGCCCCGGCCTGGCGCGACCTGTCCCTCGACGACCGCGCCGCGGTGTTCCTCAAGGCCGCCGACCTGCTCGCCGGGCCGTGGCGGCAGACGCTGAACGCCGCGACGATGCTCGGCCAGTCGAAGACCGCCTACCAGGCCGAGATCGACAGCGCCTGCGAGCTGGTCGACTTCTGGCGCTGGAACGTGCACTTCGCCCGCGAGGTCGTGTCCGCCCAGCCGGTGTCCTCGCCGGGCGTGTGGAACCGCAGCGACCACCGTCCGCTCGAGGGCTTCGTCTACGCGGTCACGCCGTTCAACTTCACCGCGATCGCCGGCAACCTGCCGACCGCGCCGGCGCTCATGGGCAACACCGTCGTGTGGAAGCCCGCCCCCACCCAGCAGTTCGCCGCCCACTTCGTCATGCGGCTGCTGGAGGAGGCCGGCCTGCCCCCGGGCGTGATCAACATGCTGCCCGGCGACGGCATCCCGGTGTCCGAGGTGGTGCTCGCCGACCGCGACCTCGCCGGCATCCACTTCACCGGGTCGACCCCGGTGTTCCAGCACCTGTGGCGGACGGTGGGCGAGAACATCGCCCACTACCGCGGCTACCCGCGCGTCGTCGGCGAGACCGGCGGCAAGGACTTCGTCGTCGCCCACCCCTCGGCCGACGTCGACGTGCTGCGCACCGCGCTGGTCCGAGGCGCGTTCGAGTACCAGGGGCAGAAGTGCTCCGCCGCCTCGCGCGCCTACGTGCCGCGGTCGGTGTGGGCCCGGCTGCGCGACGACCTGGTCGACACCACCGAGTCGCTGTCGATGGGCGACGTCACCGACTTCTCGAACTTCATGGGCGCGGTGATCGACCGGAAGTCGTTCTCGAAGCTGTCCGGCGTCATCGACCGGGTCGACGACGACCCGGCCCTGTCGATCGTCGCCGGTGGCCAGAAGGACGACTCCGAGGGCTTCTTCGTCCGGCCGACGGTCATCGAGGGCACCGACCCCGGGCACGAGGTGTTCACCACCGAGTACTTCGGCCCGATCCTAGCCGTGCACGTCTACGACGACGCCGACTACGACACCGTGCTGACCCAGATGGAGTCGGCGGCGCCCTACGCGCTGACCGGCGCGGTCATCGCCCAGGACCGGGCGGCCATCGCGCACGCCCAGCGGGTGCTGCGGTTCGCGGCCGGCAACTTCTACGTCAACGACAAGCCCACCGGCGCCGTCGTCGGCCAGCAGCCCTTCGGCGGCGGCCGCGCGAGCGGCACCAACGACAAGGCCGGCGCGGCGCAGAACCTGCAGCGCTGGACCTCGACCCGGTCGATCAAGGAGACGTTCGTCCCGCCGACCGACCACCGCTACCCGCACATGGGGTGACCGCGACGATCAGGTGACCTGATCGTCGGGCGTCCTCCCTCACGTCCCACCGTGGGGGAGGACGCCGCACGGTGGGGGAGGACGCCGCGCCGCTCGGCCGGGCACGTCGCTCAGCCCGGCCAGTGCAGCAGGCCGTCGTCGCCGAGGACGGCGCCGGCGGACGGGGTGTGCGGGGCGAGCCGGCCGTCGGGCATGAGGTGGTCCACCGCGACGCCGCGGGCGAGGACGGCGACGTCGGCGACGATCCGCCGGTGGCAGCGCCACCACACGCTCTCGCTGCACATGACCGCGACCGGGCCCGCCGCCGCCTCGGTCAGCACGTCGTCGAGCGCGGCGGCGAACTCGGCCGTGCGGGTGTGGACCGCGTAGGCCGCGAACTGCGCGACGGTCCACCAGCCGTCCTCGACCGGCTCGCCCGGGGGCAGCCGGCGCCGCCCGCCCAGCCGTGGCTCCCAGCGGTAGCCGATGCCGGCGGCCGGCAGCCACTCCTCGAGCGCCTCCCGCCGCACGTCGGGGTTGTTGCGGCTGCCCGGGAACCGCCGGACGTCGACCACGCACCCGACCCCCGCCGCGGCCAGCCGGGCGCCGAGGCGGGCGCGGTCGTCGGGCCCGTGGCCCACGGTCAGCAGCGGCACCCGCACTGCCTACCCGGTCCGGCGCACCCGCCCGGTGCCGGTCATGCTCGTGGGTCGGGCACCGCGCCCGCGGAGAGGAACGGGATGGTCGAGAGCACGACGCGGGACCGGACGTCGCTGTGGCGGCTGCCGGCGATGCGGGCACTGGTCGGCGCGACGGGACTCGGCTTCGCCGGGTACTGCCTGACGCTGGCCTCCCTCCCGGCCTACGCGGTCGCGGGCGGCGCCTCCGCCGACACCGCCGGCGTGGTCACCGCCGTGTTCCTGCTCGTGACCGTCGCCGGGCAGTCGGCCGTGCCCGCGCTCACCGCCCGCCACGGCCTCGGCCCGGTGCTCGCCGGCGGGCTGCTGCTCCTCGGCGCCCCCTCACCGCTCTACGTCCTCGACGACGGCGTGCTGTGGCTGTCGGCGGTGTCGGCGGTGCGCGGTGCCGGCTTCGCGGTGCTGACCGTGCTCGGGGCGGTGCTCGCGGCCCAGGTCGCCCCGCCCGGCCGCCGCGGCGAGTCCATCGGCCTGTACGGACTGGCCATCGCGGTGCCCAACCTGCTCGCCGTCCCCGCGGGCGTGGCGCTGGTGCTCGACGGGCACGCCGCCTGGTTGGCCTGGCTGGCCGCCTCCCCGGTGCTCGCCCTGCCGCTGGTGCCCGGGCTCGCCCGCACCGTGCACTGGGAGGGTGCCGCCGGCGGCTCCTCGCGGGCGGCGGTGCGCGCCGCGCTGGCGCCGTCGGCGGTCCTGCTGCTGGTCACCCTCGCCGGCGGCGGCCTGATGACCTTCCTGCCGATCGAGCGCCCCGACGGCGCCCTCGCCACGACGGGCCTGCTCCTGTTCGGGGTCACCGGCGCGCTGTTCCGCTGGCGCGCGGGCCTGCTCGCCGACCGGGTCGGCACCCGCCGGCTGCTGCCGGTGGCCCTGGTCGTCGGCGCGACCGGGCTCGGCGCGGTGGCACTGGGCCTGGGCCCGCTGGAGGCCCGCACGGGCGACGCCGTCGTGCTCGCCGGGGCCGCCGTCTTCGGGGCCGGCTACGGCGCGGTGCAGAACCTGACGCTGGTCACCGCCTTCGCCCGCGCGGGGGAGGGCGGGTCGACGGCGGCCAGCGCGCTGTGGAACGCCGCCTTCGACGCGGGTACCGCGGCCGGAGCGCTGGCCCTCGGCCTGGTCGCCGCGGGCCTGGGCCTGCCCGGGACCTACGTGCTGGTCGCGGGCGTGCTGCTCGCCGGACTGCCGCTGGCCCGCGTCGCGACCCGTCCGGCCCGCGCGGCCTGACGGTCAGCGCAGCACGGAGGTCAGCAGCAGGCTGGTCTGGCTGTTGATGATCCCGGGCACCGACCGGATCCGGTTGAGCAGCCGGTCGAAGGCGACCAGGTCGGTGGTGCGGTGCTCGGCCACCAGGTCCCAGGCGCCGTTGGTCGAGTGCATCGACTCGATCTCCGGGAAACCGCGCAGCCGCCGGATGACCTCGTCGGTGGAGCGGCCCTCGACCTCGACGAGCGACACCGCCCGCACGCCGCCGGCCGCGGCCTCGTCGCGAACCCGCACGGTGAAGCCCACGATCACGTCGTCGGCCACCAGCCGGTCGAGGTGGCTGGTCACCGTCGCGCGGGTGACGCCCAGCCGCCGGGCGAGCTCGGCCACCGGGGCCCGGCCGTCCTCGCGCAGCGCCGAGAGCAGCCGCCGGTCGAGGTCGCTGAGGTCGGCCATGTACAGACCGTACAGCGGCGCCGCTCAGGTCGTATGACCCGCGAGCATGACGCGCGCTCCCTGCTCATTGTGTGTACAGATCGCCAAGTCATACCGTTTCCGTATGACCATGTTCGTCGACGTGCGCAACATGGTCCGCTGGACCGCAGAGACCGGCCCCCAGCGGATCATCGACGGGATGTCCCGCTACATCGAGGACGACTTCCGCCGCTGGGAGTCCTTCGACAAGATCGCCCGGGTCGGCAGCCACACGCCCTTCGGCGTGATCGAGCTGATGCCCACCAGCGACGGCGAGACCTACGCCTTCAAGTACGTCAACGGTCACCCGAGCAACCCCGCCCGCGGCTTCCAGACCGTCAGCGCCTTCGGCGCGCTGGCCGACGTGTCCAACGGCTACCCGGTGTTCCTCGCCGAGATGACGCTGCTGACCGCGCTGCGCACCGCCGCGACCTCGGCCATGGTCGCCCGCCACCTCGCCCGGCCCGACTCGACCACGCTCGCGCTCATCGGCGCCGGCAGCCAGTCGGAGTTCCAGGCGCTGGGCATGCGCGCGGCCCTCGGCATCAACGACGTCGCCGTCTGGGACACCGACCCCGCGGCCATGGACAAGCTCGTCCGCAACCTCGAGCCGCTCGGGTTCAGCGTGCGCGTCGCCCGCTCCGCCCAGGACGCCGTCCGCGGCGCCGACGTCGTCACCACCTGCACCGCCGACAAGGCCCGCGCCACCGTGCTGTCCACCGAGTGGGTGGAGCCGGGCATGCACCTCAACGCCATCGGCGGCGACTGCCCCGGCAAGACCGAGCTCGACCCGGCCATCCTGCTGCGCGAGGACACCGACGTCTTCGTCGAGTTCCCCCCGCAGACCTGGATCGAGGGCGAGATCCAGGCCATGCCCCGGGACTTCCCGGTCATCGAGCTGTGGGAGGTCGTCACTGGCCGCCGGCCCGGGCGGACCTCCGCGGAGCAGGTCACCCTCTTCGACTCGGTCGGCTTCGCGATCGAGGACCTCTCGGCGCTGCGCTACGTGCGCGACGCGGTGCGCGGCACCCCGTGGGTCGACGACATCGACCTCGTGGCCGAGCCCGAGGACCCCAAGGACCTGTTCGGGATGGTCGCGGCGCTCACGCCGATCCCCTCGTGACGGCGCCGGACCTCTCCGGCCAGGCACCCGCCGCGGTCGTCCTGGTCCGGCCCCACGCCTTCCAGCCCAACCCGCAGACGCTGGCCGACAACGCCTTCCAGGCCGCGGAGGTCGGTGAGGGCCCCGCCGTCCTCGCCCGCCGCGCGCACGACGAGGTGACCGCGCTGGCCGATGCGCTCACGGGCGTGGGGGTGCGGGTGCACCTGTTCGACGACCCCGAGCCCGACCGGCCCGACAGCGTCTTCCCGAACAACTGGCTGTCGACCCACGCCGACGGGCGGGTCGCGCTGTTCCCGATGTACGCGGCCAACCGCCGCCGGGAGCGGCGCGGCGACGTCGTCGAGTTCCTCAAGGCGGCCTACCGGGTGCACGAGGTGGTCGACCTGTCCGGCCTCGAGCACGACGGCGTCTTCCTCGAGGGCACCGGCGCGATGGTGCTCGACCACGTGCACCGGGTCGCCTACGTCGCGCGCTCGCGGCGGGTCGACCCGGTCGCGCTGGAGCGCTTCTGCCGCGTCTTCGGCTACGAGCCGGTCGTCTTCGACGCCGTCGACGCCGCGGGGCGCCCGATCTACCACACCAACGTGATGATGAGCGTCGGCGGCGAGTACGCGCTGGTGGCCCTGGAGATGCTGCCCTCGGCCGCCGAGCGGGAGCAGCTGTGCACCCGGCTGGCCGCGGGCGGGCGCACCGTCGTGCCGCTGACGGCCCGGCAGATCGGCGAGTTCGCCGGCAACGCCATCGAGGTGCTCGGCAGCGACGGGCCGGTGCTGGCGTTGTCGGCTCGCGCGGCGGCGAGCCTGGACACCGGCCAGCGGCGGCTGATCGAGGCCTCGGCCCGACTGCTGCCGGTCGCGGTGCCCACCGTCGAGCTGGCCGGCGGGTCGGTGCGTTGCATGATCGCCGGCGTGCACCTCGAGGCCCGGACCGCCGCCGTCCCGGCGCTGTCCCGGGCCGCGGACGACGCGGCGCCGGTCCCCGTCTAGGCGCGGCTCAGCCGGCGATGCGGTCGGCGGCCGCGCGCAGCGACCGCAGCAGCAGCACCTCCTCGGCCGAGCGGCGCAGCCAGGTACGCAGCGCGGCCGGGTCGTCGCGGGCGGCGTCGCGGACGCCGCCCAGGCGCAGCTGGCGGGTGTTGGCCTGCGCCCGCTGGGCCGGCGGCAGCGCCCGGCCCTCGGTGCGGGCCAGCGAGGTGAGCGCGGCGCCGACGTAGACGAGGTCGCGCACCTCGTCGACGTCGGCGAGGACGGCGTCGGCACCGGGGCCGTCGCCGTCCTCCAGTCGGCTCAGCAGCAGGCCGGCACGCTCGCGGCCGAGGGCGGCGGGATCGGGGGAGGTCACCCCTCCACTGTGCCCGCTCGCCGCCCCCGGCTGCGGGCGGTCCCTGCTCAGGCGTCGCGGCGGGTGAAGACCAGCGCCCCGACCGCGAGCACGACGGCGACCTCGACGGCGAACACGGCGAACCCGGCCCAGGGCTCGAGCAGCAGCGGGTTGAACGTCTCCGGCGTGGCGATCCGGGAGCCGGCGTTGCCCGGCATGAGCTTGGTCAGCCACTCGCCGAGCGCGCCGGGCAGCAGCATCACCAGGTTGCCGACCAGGAACACCAGCGCGAGCACCACGGACACGACGGCGGCCGTCGAGCGCAGCAGCAGCCCCGCGGCCATCGCGAGCAGGCCCAGCCCGGCCATGTACAGGCCGCTGCCGAGCAGGGAGCGCAGCATCCCGTCGTCGCCCAGGGCGATGCCGATGCCCTCGGCGGACAGGAAGGCGTTGCCGCCGAGCCAGCCGAGGAACGCGGTCACGACGCCGGCCACGAACAGCGTGCCGCTGAGCACCAGCGCCTTGGCCACCAGCACCCTGCCGCGGCGCGGGGTGGCGGCCAGGGTCGCGCGGATCATGCCGGTGCCGTACTCGCTGGTCACCGTCAGCGCGCCGAGCACGACGGCGGTCACCTGCGCGAACAGCAGCCCCCAGGTGATGAACGCGCCGACCGGCTCGCCGGTCTGCCCGGCGGCGAGGTCGGGGGCGACCAGCGCGCAGACGAGGGTGGTGAGACCGGCGCCGAGGGCGACCATCGCCGCCACCGACCAGCCGGTCGAGCGCACCGACCACAGCTTGATCCACTCGGCGTGCACGGTGCGGGGCAGCGAGGTGCCGCCCGGGGGGAGCGGGGCGGTGCGGGGAGCGGCCAGGGCGGGAGCGGTCACCGGGTCACCTCGGCGGGGCGGGCGGCGGCGTACTCGACGCTGCCGGCGGTCAGGGTCATGAACGCCTCCTCCAGCGAGGAGGTGACGAGGCCGAGCTCGTGCAGCACGAGACCGGCGCCGGCGGCGAGCTCGCCGGTGGTCGCGGTGTCGACGCCCTGCACGCGCAGGTCGTCGCCGTCGCGGGTGACGTCGGCGCCGGACCGGCGGAGCAGCTCGGCCAGCCGCCCGGCCTGCGGGGAGCGCACCCGGACGAAGGAGGCGGCGTGCTCGGCGATGAACTCGGCGGTCGAGCAGTCGGCCAGCACCCGGCCGCGGCCGATGACGACGAGGTGGTCGGCGGTCAGCGCCATCTCGGCCATCAGGTGGCTGGAGACCAGCACCGTGCGGCCCTCGGCGGCGAGGTCGCGGGCCAGGGTGCGCACCCAGCGGATGCCCTCGGGGTCCAGGCCGTTGACCGGCTCGTCGAGCACGACCACCGGCGGGTCGCCGAGGAGCGCCGCCGCGATGCCCAGCCGCTGGCCCATGCCCAGGGAGAACCGGCCGACCCGCTGGCCGGCCACCGCTTCCAGCCCGACAAGGCCCAGCACCTCCTCGACCCGAGCCGCCGGGATGCCGTTGCTGGCGGCCATCCAGCGCAGGTGCGCCCGGGCGGTGCGGCCCGGGTGCAGGGCGCGGGCCTCGAGCAGCGCGCCGACCGCGCGCAGCGGGGCGGGGGAGTCGGCGTAGCGGGCGCCGTCGACGGTGACCGTGCCGGAGGTGGGCCGGTCCAGGCCGATGACCATCCGCATGGTCGTGGACTTGCCGGCGCCGTTGGGCCCGAGGAACCCGGTCACGCGACCGGGGCGGACGGTGAAGGAGACGCCGTCGACGGCGACCCGGTCGCCGTAGCGCTTGGTCAGCTCGGTGGCGACGATCACGGGGTCACCGCCGGGAGGGGGGAGGGGAGGAGGTCATGGACCGGAAGGCTCCCGCCGGCGGGGTGCCCGGCACATCCGGGCGTTCCCCCGACCCGACCCTGATCCGCCCCCGACCGCGCGGTGGGGGAGCGCCCGGGGCGGGTCAGGCGGTGCGCGGCAGCTCGTCCGCGGCCAGCAGCCGGCGCAGCGTCACCGCGGCGCTGCGCCCGGCCCGGTTGGCGCCGATCGTGCTGGCCGACGGGCCGTAGCCGACCAGCTGCAGGCGGGGCTCGCCGACGGCGGAGGTGCCCTCGACGGGGATCACGCCGTCGCGGGTGCGCAGCCGCAGCGGCGCGAGGTGGCCGACGGCGGCACGGAAGCCGGTGGCCCACAGCAGCACGTCGGCGGCGAGGAACCGGCCGTCGTCCCAGGCCACGCCGTCGGGGGTGATCCGGTCGAACACCGGCAGCCGGGTGAGGACGCCGTCGTCGAGCGCCCGGCGCACCCAGGGGGTGACCACCAGGCCGGTCACGCCGACGACGCTGCCGGGCATCCGGCCGGCGCGGACGGCGTCGGCCACCCGGGCGACCGCCGCCCGGCCCTGCTCCTCGCCGAAGGGCCCCTCGCGCCAGACCGGGGGCCGGCGGGTCACCCACGTGGTGCGGGCGACCGGGGCGATCTCGCCGAGCAGCTGCACCGCCGACGCGCCGCCGCCGACGACCACCACCGACCGCCCGGCGAACTCCGTGGGCCCCCGGTAGCCGACCGTGTGCAGTTGCCGGCCGCGGAAGGTCTCCTGGCCCGGGTAGTGCGGCACGAACGGGCGGGTCCAGGTGCCGGTGGCGTTGACGACGCCGCGCGCCCGCCAGGTGCCGGCGTCGGACCCGACGAGGAACCGCCCGTCGCCGGTGCGGCGGACCGCGGACACCCGAACCGGCCGCTGCACGGGCAGGCCGAAGCGCCGCTCGTACTCGGCGAAGTAGGCCGGCACCGCCTCGACGGCGGGAAGGTCCTCGGACGCCGGCTCGAACGGCAGCCCCGGCAGCTCGTGCACCCGGTGGGTGGTGGCCAGCGTCAGCGAGGGCCAGCGGTGCTGCCAGGCGCCGCCGGGGGCGGTGTCGCCGTCGAGGACGACGAAGCCGCTGCCGGGCGCGAAGCCCTGCCGGGCCAGGTGGTACGCGGCGGACAGGCCGGCCTGCCCCGCCCCGACCACCACGACGTCGACGTCCCGCGGGCTGCTCACACCCGCGGAACGCCGGCCGGTCGGCCGCTATGCCGGGGTCAGCCGCTCCAGCTCGGCGCCGGTCAGGGTCACCGACTCCGGGTCGTACCCGAACCGGACGACGACGGCGCCGGGCCGGGCCTCCACCAGCCAGGCCGTGCGCGGCTCGCCGCCGTCGGCCGGGCGGTACTCCCAGCGCCCGGCGAGCAGCGCCAGCCCGCGGGCGCGCAGGAACGAGACCGCCTCCTCGCGCGTGGCGAAGGCGCGCAGCGGCGTGCCGGGGACGGCGTGCGCGGTCCACCCGCCGTCGCACGGCGCGGCGGCCAGGTGGCCGACGAGTTCGCCGTCCTCTGGACGGTGCACCGGCTCGAGCACGGGGGCGGTGGTCATGCCGCCGACGGTAGGGACGGGCTCAACCGGTTTCCGGCCGCCAGGCGTCGGCGTGGTCCTCGACGAACTGCCGCAGCGTGGTGGGCTCCCGGCCGAGCAGCCGCGCGAGGTCGCCGGTGGTGCGCGCGGCCAGGCCCAGCCGGCTGGTCGAGAACAGCAGGGTCATCACCAGGACCATCCCGGGGGGCGTGCCCTCGCTCAGCTTCTCCCTCGCGAAGGCGACCACCCCGGGGTGCGGGTAGACCACCGGGCGGCCCAGCACCGCCGACAGGGTGGCCGCGATCTCGGCGAAGGTCGGGGCCTCCCGGGCGGTCAGCTCGTAGGCTCGCCCCTCGTGGCCCGGCCCGGTGAGCGCCGCGGCGGCCACCTCGGCGAGGTCCCGGACGTCGACGTGCGCGGTCCGCCCGTTGCCCGCGGGCACCGAGATCCGCGACCGGTCCCGGATCTCCTCGCGGTGCACGGTGAGCAGGTTCTGGTAGAAGTTCGCCGGCCGCAGGTGGGTCCAGGCCAGGCCGGTCGCCTCCACCCGCTTCTCCAGGGCCCGGTGCGGCAGCAACGGGTTGCGCCCGGCCGCCTGCACCGACAGCACGACCACCCGCCGCACCCCGGCGGCGACGACCGCGTCGAGGAAGGGCTGCAGCCGCTCGACGCGGGCGATCTCGGGCGGGCGCAGCAGGAACAGCGCCTCGACGCCGTCGAGGGCGGCCGGCCAGCTGCCGGCGTCCTCCAGGTCGAGCCGGACGGCGGGCACCCCGGCCGGGAGCGCCGCGGCCGCCCGCTCCGGGTCGCGCGCACCGGCGCGCACGTCGGGGCCGAGCGCGGCCAGCCGGCGGACGACCTCGCCGCCGACCGTGCCGGTGGCGCCGGCGACGAGGACGGTCACCGGTCGCCGGCCACGACGAACGGCGCCGCCGACAGCCACTCGCGCCCCTCGGCCAGCTCGACCACGGCCAGGGCGGCGTCGGCCTTGGCCAGCGGCGCGGCACGCAGCCCGGGCGCCTCCGTGGTCAGGCGGTAGCGGCCGGTGCCGGGACGGTCGGCCAGCCGCGGCGGGCGCACCTGCGTCCACTCCAGGTCCGAGGCGGCGAGCAGCCGGTACTCGCCCTCCTTGTCCTCGACGACGTCGCGGGCCAGCCGGTGGGTGAGGCCCGAGACGAACCGCGCCCCGGCGCCCTTGCGATCACCCGGGAGGTCGCAGCCGGCCCCGGAGACGCCCACGAACCGGCGCGTACCGGCCTCGCCCATGGCGGCCACCAGCCCGGGCAGCGCCGCGCGGCCCACGTCCCCGCCGGAGCCCTTGGTCACGCCGACGCACCACAGGACGGCGTCGGCGTCCTCCACCGCCTTCGCGACCAGGACGGCGTCGCGGACGTCCCCGGTGCGCTCCTCCGCCCCCGCGTGCCCTGCCGGGCGGCGGGCCACCGCGACCACCGTGTGACCGCGTTCGACCGCCAGCCGCACCGCGTGCCGGCCCACGCCGCCCGCGGCTCCGAACACCACCACGTGCAACTCCGTCTCCCTCCGTGTCAGGTGCCCTGACACGATGGTGTCAGGTAACCTGACGCCCGTGCAACGGCGGGCGGAGCTGCCGCTGGCCTACCTGCTGCTGCAGGCCGGCCGGGCGTTCGACGCCGCCCTGCGCGAGGAGCTGGCCGCGCGCGGATGGCCGCGGCTGACGGCCGCGCAGTCGCTGGTCTTCGCCCACCTCGGCCCGAGCGGCACCCCGCCGGCCGAGCTCGCCCGGCGCCTGGGCACCACCCGCCAGGCCCAGCAGGACCTGGTGGCCGGTCTCGTGCGGCTGGGGCTGCTCGAGACCGTGGCCGACCCCGCGCGGCGCCGCGGCCGGCTGGTGCGGCTGACCGGCAGCGGGCGCGACCTCGCCGTCGACGCCGCCGCCGTTCTGGCGCGCTACGAGGAGGACCTCGGCGACCGGACGGCCCAGCTGCGGGCGCTGCTGGCCGAGGTCACCGCGGTGGCCGGCGGGTGGCGGCGGCCGGACGACGACGTCCCCGGTGGCCCGGGCGCGACGGCCGACTGACGCCGGCCGGTCTCCGCCGCGCGGACCCCGGGCACGGCGCAGGCAGCCGCCGGCTGGACCGGTCCTCGCCGACAGAGGGGGACGCCGTGCGCGCGATGGTCTACCGCGGGCCGTACGAGGTCCGGGTCGAGGACGAGGACGTCCGGCGATCGAGCACCCGGACGACGCGATCGTCCGCGTCACGCTGGCCGCCATCTGCGGTTCGGACCTGCACCTCTACCACGGGCTGATGCCGGACACCCGGGTCGGGCAGACCTCCGGCGTCCGGAGGGTGGTGCGCGCCGTCCGGAGCTGAGCGAGTGCGCCCACGCCGGGTTCGAGGTGCGGGAACGCGGCGTGGGCGCACCCGCTCGGCGCTACGGTCCGGGGCGTGACGCCACTGGACGAGCTACCGCGCATCGGCGCCCCGGCCACCGGGGCCCTGCGCCTGGCCGGCTACACGCGCCTCGACCAGCTCGCCGGCGTCCCGCGCACGTCGCTGGCCGCGCTGCACGGCGTGGGCCCGAGGGCGCTGCGGATCCTCGACGAGGCCCTCGCCGAGCACGGGCTGCGGATGAGCTGACCGCCCGTGTACCTGCGGATCTGGCAGTTCGACGTGCTGCCCGCGGCGGTCGACCGGTTCGTCGCGGCCTACGGCCCCGACGGGGACTGGGCACGGCTGTTCGCCCGCGCCGAGGGCTACGCCGGCACGGAGCTCTTCCGCAGCGCCGAGGGCGGGACCCGCTTCGTCACGGTCGACCGCTGGCGGGACGAGCCGGCCTGGGCGGCGTTCCTCGAGCGGGAGGGGGAGGACTACCGGGCCCTCGACCTGCGGCTGGCCGCGCTCACCGTGCGCCAGCGGCTGCTGCTGGAGGGGTCGTCACCACGGGCATGACGGCCCGGCCACGACGAGGGCGGCCCGCCGGGCGGACTGCGGCGGTCGCGACGGGTCCCGGCCGATGCTCGAGCGAGCGATCCCGGATCAGTCCCGCACCGCGGCGAGCGCCTGGAAGGCCATCAGTGCCTGCGGTCCGGGGATCGCGGCGTTGGTCAGCACCGCGACGGTGGCGCCGCTGTCGCGGTCGAACCCGATGAACGCCGAGTGCGCGGCCCCGATGCCCAGGTGGCCGATCACGGTCTGCGAGCCGGTGGAGTACCGCTCCAGTCCCAGGCCGTACTCGTGGCCGGTGACCCCGTGGGCCGACAGGTCCTCGGCCGGGACGAACGTGGTCATCTGCGCCTGGCTGGCCGCCGACAGCAGCCGGCCGTCGGCCAGCGCCTCGGTGAACAGCAGCAGGTCCGCCGCCGTCGACTGCAGTCCTCCGGCCGCGCCTCCGAGGGACGGGTGGTGACGGTCGGTGTGGTCGACGAACTGCCCGTTCTCCAGCCCGAAGCCGGGGGCTCCGCCACGGCTGACGACGCCGGTGTCGCGCAGGCCGAGCGGCTCGACGACGCGCTCGCGCACCTCGTCGTCCCAGGGCCTGCCCGTCACCTGCTCGATGACGTGCCCGAGCAGGACGTAGTTGGTGTTGGAGTAGGCGTGCGGACCACCCGGCTCTCCTGTCCGCCCGGCCGCCTCGGCGACCGCGAGGAGCTCCAGCGGCGTCCACTCGCGCCGTGCGTCGGCCTCCACCGCGGGCTGGTTGAGGTACTCACCCAGCCCGCTCGTGTGCTGGAGGAGGTGGCGGGGCGTGATCCGGTCGGCGCCGGCGAGGTCGGGCAGGAACCCGTCGATCCCGGCGTCGAGGTCGATGCGGCCCTCCTCAGCGAGTTGCAGCACCGCCACGGCGACGAACGACTTGGTGACGCTCCCGATGTTCCACGGGACGTCTGGATCGACGTCGCCGCTGTCGGCACCCGGTGCCCGGGTGCCGGACGTCACCGTGACGGTGGTCCCGTCCGCCTCGCGCAGCGCGAGGACGGCGCCGACGAACGCGCCGTCGGCATGGTGCGCCTCGAGGATGCCGCCCAGCGTCCGCCGGAGACCGGCCCCGTCCGAGGACGGCGTCGCGGTCGTCGTCGCGGCCCCGTCGGCGGCGACCGTGCTGGTGGGGTCGCCGGCGCCGCAGGCCGGGACGACGGTCAGGGTCGCCAGGAGCGCGGTCGCCGCCGTGGTGCGGATGCGTGCGGGTCGCCGCACCACGGCCGCCCGCGCGGGAGTGGACGAGGTGCTGTCGACGGTCGGGATGCCGGTCACGTCGGCCCTCCGAACGGTGTGCGCGCCCCTGGGACGTCGTGGTCGATCGGTCCGACGCGTCCGACGCGGCCCGCCCGCGGGGAGGGGGCGGTGCCTCGTGCCCTCCTCACGGCCCGCTGCCCTCCGGGTCGGTGGTCGACCGGCCGGCGCGGACGGCCTCGACCACGGCGGCGACCTCCTCGGCGACCAGGTGCGGCTGGCTCAGCGCGATGTCGTGGTCGCTGGTGGGGGAGACGACGTGGTGCGAGCCGGGCACCAGCGCGGCCAGTTCGGCCTGCTGGTCCGCCCACAGCTGCTCACGCGCCTCGTCGAGGCTGCCGGGTGGGTACTCCGCCGGACGGCGGCTGAGCACCGACAGCGGCACCGGCCGCAGCGGGTGGTCCGCCAGCGCCGTGGCCGTCTGCTGTTCGGCCGTGCAGATGTCGATCTGCTCGGGATCGACCTGCGGCGGCTGCAGCCGGCAGAGCGCCGCCGGTAGACCCGGCCGTTCCGCGGGAGGAACGGTGGGCTCGACGAGGTCGATCGTGCGCTCGTGGGTGGCGGGGTGCACGGCGTCGATCAGCACGAGCCCGGCCACCTCGGCGGGATGGCGGCTGGCGAACAGCAGGTCGAACAGTCCTCCGTTGGACGCCCCCGCGAGGACGTACGGCCCGGGGACGCCGGCGACCGCCAGCAGCGCCCGCAGGTCGTCCACGCGGTCCTCCGCGGTGCGCGGCGTCGGCGCCGGATCGCTCCGACCCTCCGCGCCGGCCTGGCCGGCCGGGTCGTAGCTGCAGACGCGGGTGAGGTCGGACAGCTGCTGCTGCAGGTCGTACCAGAAGTGGCTCAGCCCGTTGTCGAACACCACCGTGGGGCTGCCCCGGCCGGTGCAGCGGAGGAACAGCCGCCGGCCGTCCACGACGTGCCAGCCGTCGTACCGGCCTCGCGGGACCAGGGTCGGCGGCGCCGGACTGGCGGCGACCTGGTCGACCAGTCCGCCGTCGACGCCGATCGCCACCGCCACGCGCTGCCCCGACGGTGTCTCGCCGAGCGCCAGGGCCTGGTCCTCGCGAGGCGGGTGGGCGAAGCCGGTGAACCGGGCCGGGCCGACCTCGGACAACGCGCTCCGGAGTGCCTGGACCAGCTGCTCCGGTGGCAGCACGGCCTGCAGTTCGGGCGTGAGGTGCTCGGCGAGCTCCTCGGCGGTGAGCCTCGCGGCGTCGCCACCGAGCTGCTCGAACAGCCAGCCCAGGTGCTCGCCCAGCGGGCCGTCCGGAAGCCGGTGCTGCGGTCGGCAGTCGTGCAGCTCGTAGGCGTCGAACGCGGAGCAGTAGCGTGCCGCCTCCTGCTCCGGAGCAGCCGCCTGCGGAGAGTTGCAGGCTGTGGTGAGGACGGTCAACACGGCCGCACAGGCTGCGGCTCGGCTCGTCCGCATGGCAGGACCTCCTGGATCGGTCCGTCTCCTCGTCCCCCGGATCGCGGTGGACACGGAGACACGGTTGGCGCCGGAAGCGGCCTCAGACCGGATCCCGGCGGATGAACACCACCGCGCCGGCGAGGGCGAGCGCAGCGGCGTATCCGGCGAAGATCAGCCCGCCCGCGACGGGGGAGAGCGCCGACGGGTCGTCGTGGGCCAGCAGCGCGTTGGCCGCGCCGGTGGGCAGCCAGCGCTGCACCTCCTGGGTGTGCGTGACGATCGGGACCACCTGCTCGACGACGAACTTCCAGACCAGCACGCTCACCAGGGCGACGGCGCTGTTCCGGACCAGCGCGCCCAGGCCGACGGCCAGCACGGCCCAGGACGCCCCGAGGACCGAGCTCCCGACGACGCCCTGCGCCAGGCCGGATCCGGCGGTGACCGGGGCGCCGGAGAGCTGCAGGGCCACGGCTCCGGAGAGCACGGACAGCGCGGCGCCGAGCACCGCGAGGCCGGCTCCGTAGCCGGCCGCCACGGCCGTCTTGGCGGCCAGCACCCGCCCGCGGCGCGGGACCTGGAGCAACGTCGCGGCGAGCGTCCCGTGCTGGAACTCCCCTGCCGTGGCGAGCACGGCGACGACGACGGCGAGGAACCAGAGCACCTGGCCGGGGGCGACCGCGAGCTCGGCCAGCGTGGGCACGGTCCCGCTGTCGGCGGCGATGTCCACGGCGGCCCAGCCGATGACGGCGGAGCCGGCCGCCCCGAGCGCGAGGACGGCGCGGGGCAGGACGAGGGTGCGCAGCTTGAGGGTCTCGGTGGCGACGAGGTCGGTCATGGCCGGCGGCTCTCGTGCTCGGTGAGCCGGAGGAAGACGTCCTCCAGGTGGGGCTGTTCGGCCTGCATCTCGTAGACGACGAGGCCGGCCGAGGCGACGGCCTGGCCCACCTGCTCCGTGCTGGCGCCGGGCGCGACCACCTCGTCCGGTTCCCGCAGCTGTGCGGTGATCCCGCGGGCGGCCAGCGCGGCGTGCAGGGCCGCGGCCTGCGGCGTGCGCACCCGGACGACGGCGCGATCGCTGCCGACGATCTCGGCGAGGCTCCCCTCGGCGACCAGTCGCCCCTTCTGGACGATGACGACGTGGTCGGCCGCCTGCGCGAGCTCGGCCAGCTGGTGGCTGGAGAGGAGCACGGTGCCGCCCCGTTCGGCCCGCGCCCGCAGCAGCACCCGGAGCCAGTGGACGCCGGCGGGGTCGAGCCCGTTGGCCGGCTCGTCGAGCACCAGGAGCGGCGGGTCCCCGAGCAGCGCGCCGGCCAGCGCCAGGCGCCGACGCATGCCGAGGGAGAAGCTGCCCACCCGTCGCCGGGCCGCTCCGGCGAGGTCGACCTCGTCGAGCACCTCGTCGACACGAGCGGTGGGCATCCGGTGGGGGCGGGCCAGGACGCGCAGGTGGTCGCGGGCGGTCCTGCGGGGATGGAACCCGTCCGCCTCGAGCGCCGCGCCGACGGTGAACGCCGGGCGGTCCAGCCGGGCGTAGGGCCTGCCCGTGACCAGTGCGGAGCCCGACGTCGGCCGGGTCAGCCCCAGGATGGCCCGCAGCGTCGTCGTCTTCCCGGCTCCGTTGGGGCCCACGAAGCCGGTGACGGTGCCCTCGCGGACGGCGAAGCTGAGCCCGTCGACGGCGGTCACCGAGCCGAAGCGCTTGGTGAGCCCGGATACGGCGATGGCGTCCATGGCGTCCCTCCGCGAAGGCCTCCGGACGCCGACGCTAGGTCGGCTCGGCCTGCACGCTCGTCGGCCCGCGGGCGAGAACCGCGTCAGCCGGTGGGATGAGGCGTCGCATCCCCGGGGCGGACCAGCCCCGTCTCGTACGCCGCCACCACCAGCTGGGGGCGGTCGCGCAGGTGGAGCTTGGCCAGCAGCCGGGAGACGTGCGTCTTCGCCGTCGCCTCGCTGACCAGCAGCCGGGCCGAGATCTCGGTGTTGGACAGGCCGTGGCCGACCAGTGCGAGCACCTCCCGCTCCCGCTCGGTGAGGCCGTCAAGCCGTCGGGCCTCCGCGGCCGGCACCGCCCCGCGCCGGCGGAGCGTGGTCTCGACGAGGCGGCGGGTGGCGGCCGGATCGATCAGCGCGTCGCCGCCGGCCACGATCCGGACGGCGTCGAAGACCCGTTCCGGCGGCGCGTCCTTGAGCAGGAAACCCCGAGCTCCTGCCTGGATCCCCGCGTAGACGTACTCGTCCAGGTCGAAGGTGGTGAGGACCAGCACCGCCACGTCGCAGGTGCGCTGGTCAGCGACCAGCCGGCGGGTCGCCTCGATGCCGTCCATGCGGGGCATCCGGACGTCCATGAGGACGACGTCGGGACGGGTGGCCCGCGCCTGCTCGAGCGCAGCCTGCCCGTCACCCGCCTCGCCCACCACCTCGATGTCGGGGGCGTACTCGAAGAGTGCCCGCAGCCCGGCGCGCACGAGCGGCTGGTCGTCCACGACGAGGACCCTGATCATCGACCGTTCTCCCCGTAGGGGATGCGGGCCTCGACCCGCCAGCCGCCACCGGGAGCCGGGCCGCTGGTCATCGTGCCGCCGTAGAGGCCGACCCGCTCCCGCATGCCGAGCGTGCCGTGGCCGCCGGGGTGCTCGACGCCGTCGTCCTCGGACCGCGAGGTGCCCCCGGCAGGCCCGTCGTCCTCCACGCACAGGGAGAGCAGGCCGGACCGGGCCGTCACCGCCACCCTGGCCTTCGTCGGCGCGGCGTGCCGCAACACGTTGGTCAGGGCCTCCTGGACCACCCGGTAGGCGGTGAGCGAGACCCCCGGAGGGACGTCGTCGAGCTCACCGTGCGTCCGGACGTCGACGGTGACTCCCGCGTCGACCACACGGGACACCAGCTCGTGCAGCCGCCCGAGGCTCGGCGCGGGCAGCCGGACTCCGCTCTCCTCGTCGTCCTGGTCGCGGAGGACGGTGACCAGGCGCCGGGTCTCCCCGAGCGCGCCTCGCGTGAGCCCCTCGATCCGGGCCAGCATCGCGCGTTCGCGCTCCGGATCGGTGCCGACCGCGAGCCGAGCGGCCCCGGCGTGCATCGCGATGACGCTCATGCTGTGCGCCAGCACGTCGTGCAGCTCCCGAGCCATGCGCAGGCGTTCGGAGGCCACCGCCGAGCGGGCCAGCTCCAGGCGTGCCTGCTCGAGCTCGGCGGCCCGGCGCCCGTTCTCCAGCGCCAGGACCTGCAGGGTGCGGACGACGGCGCCCAGGCACCAGGCGGCGGTGATGATCACGAGGTAGAGGACCGTGGACGCCCATCCGGGGAACAGGGGCTCCAGGCGGAGCAGGAGGGCGCTCGCGGCCAGCACCAGGGCCAGCAGCAGCAGCGCCCGGCGCCGGTCGAGCACCGCGGCGCTGCCGTGGACGACGAAGAGCACGGCCGGTCCCAGCAGGTGGCCGGGCAGGCCGAGCGCGCCGACGAAGACCGCCGCGGTGGCCAGCAGCTGCGCCGTCGCCGCCCACGGGTTGACCCGACGCCAGGCGACCGAGGCGGCGTGCAGCACGGCGACCAGCCGGGCCGCCAGGAGGTCCCCGGTCCCGACCAGCGCGACCGCCTCGGTGGCCAGGACGAGGCCGGCATAGGCGCAGACGGCGGCGAACGTGACATCCAGGGCCAGCGACCGGAGCGGGGGCCGTTGGACCGACCACCACTCGGCGTGGCCTGTCACCGGCCCCACGGTAGGGGCAAGACGCGGGCCGCGGAACCCGCGCGCGGCCGGTGTGACGTGCTGTGCGCCATCAGGGACTCGAACCCCGAACCCGCTGATTAAGAGTCAGCTGCTCTGCCAATTGAGCTAATGGCGCGTGTCGCCCGCCTGCGCGGGCTCCGGGAGGGAACGATACCAGCGCCCGGCCGGCGGTCGCCGCCGGGGGCGGGACCGACGAACCGCCACTCCCCGTTCACGACGTGGACACTGGGCCCGGTGCAGCCGCGCCCGGCCGGGTCGCGGGCGGGCGGGACCGAAGGGCGGGCAGCAGGCGTGCGACGGACAGCGGCGCTGGTCACGGTGGGGGTCCTGGCGCTGGTCGGCGGGTGCAGCGCGGGCGGTGACGGCGGGTCGGCGTCCGCCTCGTCGTCGTCCTCGTCCGCCCCGGCGACGGCGACCACGCCCGCCGACGCGCCCCCGCCGCAGCTGCGGCTCGCCCCCGCCGACGGCGCGGCCGACGTCGCCCCGGGCGACCCGGTGGAGATCTCGGTCACCGACGGCGAGCTGGCCGAGGTCACCGTGA
The DNA here is from genome assembly GCF_054050195.1 of Geodermatophilus sp. SYSU D00710. NCBI lineage: Bacteria > Bacillati > Actinomycetota > Actinomycetes > Geodermatophilales > Geodermatophilaceae > Geodermatophilus > Geodermatophilus sp. SYSU D00710. The sequence continues at coordinate 29,194 of NZ_JBJGYX010000002.1, read as the reverse complement.
CCGACGGCGCGGGCACCGACGTGCCCGGGCAGGTGGCCGACGGCGAGACCGACGGCACCGAGCTGTGGACGCCCGACACCCCGCTGGAGTGGGGCACCACCTACACGGTCACGGCCGCCGCGGTGAACGCCGAGGACGAGCGCGCCGAGGCGACCGGCACCTTCACCACCGCCGTGCCCGACGCGCTGGCCACCCCGGCGGTCGGCCCGCTCGACGGGCAGACCGTGGGCGTCGGCATGCCCATCCGCGTCTACTTCGAGCAGCCGGTCACCGACAAGGCCGCCGTCGAGAGCCACCTGCTGGTCACCAGCTCCACCCCGACCGACGGCGTGTGGAGCTGGATCGACGACACCGAGGTGCACTTCCGGCCCTCGCAGTACTGGCCCGCGGACACCGACGTCACCCTCGAGGCCGACCTCTACGGCGTCCCGTTCGGCGACGGCGTGTGGGGCCGGGAGGACCGCACCGTCTCCTTCCGGGTGGGCGCCCGGCACGTCTCGATCGCCGACGCCGCCACCCACCGGCTGCAGGTCTACGACGGCGACCGGCTGGTGCAGGACTTCCCGATGAGCGCCGGCAGCCCGGAGAACCCGAGCTACAACGGCCCGCACGTGGTCACCGAGCTCAACGCCGACCGGGTCATGGACTCGAGCACCTACGGCGTGCCCGTCGACAGCCCCGACGGCTACCGGACGCCGGTGAAGTGGGCCGTGCGGCTGTCCGACAGCGGCGAGTTCGTCCACGGTGCCCCGTGGTCGGTGGCGCAGCAGGGCCGGGAGAACGTCTCCCACGGCTGCATCAACCTCTCCGACGAGAACGCCCGCTGGTTCTTCGAGTTCTCCCAGCCGGGGGACGTCGTCGAGATCGTCAACTCCGGCGCCGGCACGCTGACCTCGGACATCGCCGACTGGACCATCCCCTGGGACCAGTGGCGGGCCGGCAGCGCCCTGCAGTGATCTCCGTTTCCTGAGCCGCCGCGGAGGGCACCTCACCAGCGGTTCTCGGAGAAGGGGAGGCGTCGTGGACACCTGGGTGATCGTCCTCATCGTGGTGGTGGCGCTGGTGGTGCTGGCGCTGATCGCCCTCGCGCTGGCCAAGCGCAGCAGGGTGGCCGGCGCCCGGCGCCGCGAGCAGCAGCGCCTGCAGGCGCGCGAGCGCCTGGACGAGGCCCGGCTGCGCGGCGCGCAGGCGGAGAAGGAGCAGGCGCTGGCCGAGGAGCAGGCAGCCCGCGCCCGCCGCGAGCGCGCCGAGGTCGAGGAGCGGACCCGCCTGGCGGAGCAGGAGGCCCGCGAGCGGGCGGCCAGCGCCAAGGAGCACGCGTCGGCCGCGGAGCGGCTGCGGGCCGAGGCGGAGAAGCTCGCGCCCGGCGTGGCCGAGCGCGACGGCCACGCCCCGGCCGCTGGCGACGGCCCCGGAGGCGCCACCCGCCGCTGACCCGCGCTCGCACCGCTCAGTTCCGGCCGGCACGGCGGTCTGTCCCTGGTGAGCGGGGCCGGCCGGGCCCCACCGGACACCGGAGGGCGCCGTGACCGACCTGCTCGCCATCGGCACGCGCAAGGGGCTGTGGCTGGCCCGCAGCGACGACGACCGCCGCACCTGGCAGCTGGACGGGCCGCACCTGGTGGCTCAGGAGGTCGCCGCGGTCGGCCTGGACGTGCGCGGCCCGGCGCCGCGTGTGCTCGCCGGGGTGACCTACGGCCACTGGGGTCCCACGGTCACCTGGTCCGACGACCTCGGCCGCACCTGGTCGGAGACCGACGAGGGCGCGATCCGCTTCCCTGCCGACACCGGCGCCGCGCTGGCCCGGGTCTGGCAGCTGCGGCCCGACGTCGCCGGGCGGCCGGGCGTCGTCTGGGCCGGTTGTGAGCCGCACTCGCTGTGGCGGAGCGACGACGGCGGCCGCACGTTCGCGTTGGTCCGCGGGCTGTGGGACCACCCGCACCGGCCCACCTGGGAGCCCGGCGGTGGCGGCGGTGCCGTGCACACCGTGCTGCCGCACCCCACCGGCGACCGCGTCGTCGTGGCGATGAGTACCGGCGGCGTCTACGTCAGCGACGACGGCGGCACCTCGTGGGAGCCGCGCAACTCCGGCATCACCACGTCGTTCCTCCCCGGGCCGCCGCCGGAGTACGGCCAGTGCGTGCACAAGGTCGCCGTCGACGCCGCCGACCCCGACCGGCTCTACGCGCAGAACCACTTCGGCGTCTTCCGCACCGACGACGCCGGCGGGCGCTGGACCTCGATCGCCGACGGGCTGCCCGCCGACTTCGGCTTCCCCGTGGCCGCCTCACCGCGGACGCCGGGCGCGGCCTGGGTGGTGCCGCTGGTGGCCGACGCCGACCGGACCCCGCCCGGCGGCCGGCTGCGGGTGCACCGCACCCGGGACGCCGGGGAGAGCTGGACCGAGCTCGGCGACGGGCTGCCCGACGCCTCCTGGACCGCCGTGCTGCGCGACGCGGTCTGCGTCGACGAGGCCGACCCGACCGGGGTGTACGTCGGCACCCGCGACGGCTGCGTCTACGCCAGCCGCGACGAGGGGGACTCGTTCACCCTCGTGGCCGCCCACCTGCCCGACGTCCTGAGCGTGCGCGCGGCGCGGCCGGTATGAGCGTCGAGGTGCTCCTGCCGGGGGTGCTCGCCGACCTGGTGGGCGGGCAGCGGCGGCTGCTGGTGGAGCCCGTGCCGGGCACGGTCGCCGGCCTGCTCGACGCGCTCGCCAGCGAGCACCCGGTGCTGGCACGGCGGATCCGGGACGAGGCCGGGGCGCTGCGCCGGTTCGTCAACGTGTACGTCGACGGGGACGACGTGCGGTTCGCGGCGGGCGTGGACACCGCCGTCCGCGACGGCGCCGTCGTGCAGGTGCTGCCCTCGGTGGCCGGGGGCTGAGCGGCCGGGTCAGAGGCGGGCGAGCTCGGCGCACTCCTGGCAGAGCTGGTGGTCCTCGTAGCCCTCCGGCGGCCACACGGTCTCGTCGTCGACGGCGACGTAGGCACCGCACAGCGACTTGCGGCTGCGGCCCTGCACGCGGCCGATGGTGGCGTGTGCCGGTCCGATCTGCCGCGGCTGGAGACCCTCCGGCGTGCCGACCGAGCCGACCATCACGACGGCGTGGGCGGTCCCGTAGGAGTAGGCGGTCGTCGTCATGACGCCAGCGTCCGAGCCCGGGCGGGGCCGGAGAAGCACCGGCCGGTGCGTGTCCGGCACGGTCCGCCACAGCAGTCCCGGCCGTCCCACCGGACACCCGGATGCGGCCGTTCCGGTTCCCCGGATCCCGTGCGGGCGTGGACGCGCGCGCTGCGATGAGGTTAGGCTTCCCTTTGCTCGACTCAGGGAGGCTCGATGGGACTGCGGCTGCCGCTCGGACAGGTGACCGTGCTGCTCGGACCGGAACGCGTCCGCCGCCACGTGATGGCGGCGCTCGACGAGAGCACGGGTCGCTGCGCCGACGGGCACGGTGCCGTCCCGGCCCGGCGGCTGTCGTCGTCGGCCGCCGAGGGCATCGGGCCGCGCCTGGAGGCCCTGGCGCAGGCCGGCCGCGACGGAGCCGCGATCGTGCTGGTCGACCGGCTCACCGACGGGCTGACCGCGGCCGACCGCCGGACGGTGCTGGCCGCCGTGCGTCCGCTCGCCGGCCCCGGCTGCGCCGTCCTCGTCGACGACGCCGACTCCGTCGCCGCGCTGTCGTTCGCCGACGGCGCGCTGCGCGCCGGTGCCACCGGGGAACTGTCCCTCGAGCCGGTCGGGGGCTTCGACTACCTGGCCTCGTAGGTCAGGCAGTCGGCCGCGTCGGCCGCCGGGCCGACCCGGACACCCGGCGCGGTGCACTCGAGCTGCTCGTTGTGCCGGCAGTCGGAGCGGTGACACGCGCCGACCATCCCGGTGCGGTCGAGGCCGGCCCGGAACGAGATCTCGACGAAGGTGCCGCAGTGGGCGTGGTCGCCACTGACCGTGATGGCGCCCGCGTGGCAGGCAGAGTCCGCGTTGTAGGAACAGCTGCTGACCGAGCAGTCCTGCACCTGGGGGAGTTCCTGCATCGTCGTCATGGGCCTCAGGGTGACAGCCCGGCGGGGCCCTCGCCAGCGAGGGAAGGCTGCCCTGACCTGGGCCGACGGCCTCCCGTTCCGGTGCGTCAGGTGGTCGCGCGGCGGGCCCGTCGACCCGTCGCCCGCCGGCGGCGGGGGGCGCGGGTCACGGCGCGCGGGCGTACCGTCACCGTGTGCCCGACCTCCAACAGCGGGGGCTGCACGACGCGGTCGCACGGCGTCCTCTCGCCGACGCCGCCCGCGGCCTGGCCCGTGACCTGCTCACCGACGCGGACGGCCGCTGGGAGCACACCCAGGGCGTCGCCCGCCGTGCCGCCGAGGTCTCCGTCGCGGTACCGCAGGCCGACCGCCCGGTGCTGGTCACCGCCGCGTGGCTGCACGACATCGGCTACGCGCCGCGGCTGCACCGGTCGGGCTTCCACCCCCTCGACGGCGCCTGGTACCTGCAGGACCTCGGCTGGCCCGAGCCGCTGGCCGGGCTGGTGGCGCACCACTCGGCGGCCCGCTTCATCGCCGCGGTCCGCGGACTGGCCGGCCCGATGCGTGCCTTCCCGGCGTCCCGGTACGCCTTCGGCCCGGTCGCCGACGCGCTGACCTACGCCGACCAGACCACGGGCCCCGACGGTCAGGTGATGACCGTGGAGGACCGGCTCGCCGAGATGCTGCGCCGACACGGCCCGGACAGCCCCAACGCCCGGGTGCACCCCCGGCGCGCACCGGCCATCCGCGCAGCGGTGCACCGCACCGACCGGCGTCTGCGCGCCGGGCGCTGACCGGCCGCCGCGGCACGGCGCCGGGACGGGTCCGAGGGCCCCGCAGGCGGTGACCTTCGCTCGGTGCCCGGTCGGTCTCCGCCGCGCAGCCTGGAGGGGCAAGGTCATCGAGCGGCGGCCGGGGGCAGTCACCGCGTACCTGGCGCGGGTCGACGAGGCGGGCGCGTCCGTCCGCCGGCGGACGGGAGTGGGGGGCGGCTCGTGGACCCGACGCCATTGACCATGGGTGAGCTGGCGACCGTGTGGGTGGACGAGCCGGCCACGCCCTTCCACATCGCCCTCGCCGGCGAGTTCGACGGGGCCCCGTTCCGGCGCGACGACGGCAGCATCGACCTCGGGCGGGTCAGGGCCGAGCTGGTGCGCCGGGTCGGCCGGGTGCCGGCGCTGCGGCGCCGGGTGGTGTGGCCCCGCTCCGGACGGGGCCGGCCGTACTGGGACGACGACCCGGCCTTCGACGCCGCCACCCATGTGGCCGTCTCGTTCCTGCCGGACGGGGTGGGCTTCGCCGACTGGTGTGCCGAGGCGGTCCTCCGCCCGCTGGACCACGGTCGGCCGCTGTGGCGGGCAGAGGTGATCGCCGGCCTGCCCGACGGCCGGTTCGGGGTGCTCATCATGGTGCACCACGTGGTCGCCGGCGGGCTGGCCGGGGTGGCGCTGGCCGCGGCCCTGCTCGACACCGGACCCGAGGAGCTCGCGGAGCGGCCGATGACGGCATCCGACCCGGCCCCGCCCCTCCCGCCCACTGCCGCCGCACCGTCGCGAGGCCTGCCGGACCGGGTGGGCCACCGCTGGCGGCAGCTGACCGACGCCGCGGCGGACTTCCGCACCCGCGCGCCGATCACCTCGCTGAGCCGACCGCTCGGTGCCGGGCGGCGGCTGGCGACCGTGCGGCTGCCGCTGTCCGAGCTGCGCGAGACCGGGCACGAGCTCGGGGTGAGCCTCAACGACCTCCTGCTCACCGCCGTCGCGGGTGGGCTGCGGGAGCTGCTGACCAGCCGCGGCGACGACGTCACCGGCCTGGTGCTGCGCGCCTCGGTGCCTGTCGGCGCCCGCGGCGCCGGGCAGCCGGAGGGCCTGCTGGTCGTCGGCCTGCCGGTCGGTGAGGCCGACCCCCTGCGCCGCCTGGCGGCCATCCACCGGGACACCGCCCGGCTCAAGGCACGCCTGCGCGCCGGCGGCGGCGACGTCCTCGACGTCCTGCAGCTGCCCCTGCCGCTGGCCCGGCTGGCGGTGCGCTGGATGCGGCGCATCGCCGGGGGACGGATCAACCTCTTCGTCACCAACGTGCCCGGCCCCGATCGGCCGCTGTGGTTGGCCGGCGCCCGCCTGGTGGAGGCGCTACCGGTCGCACCCCTGACTGCCGGCGTCCCGCTCGGGATCGCCGCGCTGTCCTACACCGGCACCCTCGCCGTCGGCATCGACGCCGACTCCGCCGTCGACGACCTCGACGTGCTCGCCGCCGGGGTGCAGCGGTCGGCCACCGCGCTGGTGGAGGCGGCGAGGTCCGGCGCGGGGCTGCCCACCGTGCCGGCCCGGGACGCGGGCCCGCGCGCCGCCCGGCGGGTCATCGAGAACGCTCTCGTCACGGACCGGACTCCGGCCGAGCTGTTCGCGTTCATGACCGACCCGCGGCGGGAGCTGGACTGGAACCCGCAGTTGCTGGCGGTGGAGCAGCTGACCGACGGGCCGGTCGGGGTCGGTACCCGCTTCCGGATGCGGTTCAGGCACGGTGCCGGCGACAGCACGGTCGTCTACACCCGCGTCGATCCGCCGCGGTCCTGGGCCGCGCGCAGCACCTCGCCGCGGCTGGACGTCCGCGTCGAGGGCCGTGTGGAGCCGGCCGGGTCCGGTGCGCGGCTGGTCGTCCGCACCGACCTGCGGCCGCGCGGGCTGCTGCGCCCGCTGGCCCCGCTGCTGCGCCGGTACGTGCACCGGACCTGGGACCGCAACCTGTCGACCATCAGCACCCACCTCCGTGCGGGGCGACAGGCTCCGCTCCAGCGTTCACCTGACCGCCGCTGATCGGCACCGATCCCGGGCTCGCCGGCACCGCCGCGGCAGCGGCGGGCAGGTGGGCGGCCTGCCGTCCTCCCGCGGCCGCGCCGGGTTCCTCTCGGGGCGGCGGTGGTCGGTGCGGCGTCGACCGCTGTCGCCTGGCGCACGGGCGGGGTGCGGGCCGTCCTGCTGCCGCACGTGCCCACCGACGCCTGCGGCGTCCGGGTGGCCCGCTCCTGGCTCGGCCGCTGGTCTCGGGGGACCCGCCGACCGGTCACCGGGGCTCGGCACGGCACGGCGGGCCGGGGGTGCCAGGCGTCCCCTGACGCCTCGACGTTCCGGTACGGGCAGGGTCGGAGGTCCTGGGCTGCCGGGACGGACCCTCCGGTCGGTGCGGGACCCGCGCCCCTGCCGGGCCCTCTCGGAGCCCGGCAGCCTGGACAGGAGCTCCAGGAGGTGGTTCGGATGAGCAAGCGGCAGATCACCCGGCTGTTCGTCGGGAGCCTGCTCGCCGTCGTGGCGGGGCTGGCAGTGGTGGCGTTGGGCGGTGGACTGGCCATCGCCAGCGACGTCCTCGTCACCCAGGGCCCCGATGTGGTGGGGGTCGACGCCGGTGGGGCGGGCTGGCTGTTGATCGCGCTGGCGATCGTCGGCGTCCTGGTGCTGCTGGCGGCCGGGGTGGGCCTGCTCGTCGCCTGGGTGGCAGCACTGCTGGCCACTGCCCGCCTGGAGGACAAGACCTGGTTCCTGGTCCTGCTGGTGACCGGTCTGGTGAGCCTCGGCGTCGTCGGGATGGTCCTCTACCTGGTCGCCGGCCCGGACGACCGGTCCACCCGCCCGCCGGCGCAGCCGTGGATGGCCGGAGCCGGTCGATGACGCGCCACCCGGCAGCCACTCCAGGACCGGCGGGACCGCGCCGGCGTGGCCGGTCACTGACGTGGCGAGGGCCGGCTCGATGAGGGCACCGCTGCAGGTGCCCGAGATCACGGTGAGCGCGGCCGAGGCGACGGTGGAGGCAGGGCGCCCCCTGGAGGTCACCGTCCGGTTCGTCCCCGACCACCCCAGCGAGGTCAGCGGCGGACAGGTCGAACTCGTCCGGCACGGGGCGATCGCGCATCTCGAGCGCGGCTGGATGGGCGCCGGCGCCACGGTGAGCTCCCGCCGCTCCGCGGTCCTCGACCGCGCCGATCTCGGCCCGGCCGAGCCGCTGGTCGCCGGGCAGCGGCTGCTGCGGCGGGTGACGCTGACCGTGCCGGCGGGGGAGGCGACCGTCGAGGGGTACCTCGTGCAGCAGGCCTACGCGATCCGTGCGCGGCTCCACGTCCCTCACGGCCGCGACGCGGAGGCGAGCACCGCGGTGCGGGTGACCTCCCACGCCGCGGACCGCAACTGGGTGACCGGCACCGCGGCGGTCGTCGACGACGCCGGCGTGGCCGCCCTCGGCCTCGAGGAGGTGTCCAGCCGGCGGTTGTCCGGCGGCGTCCCCGTCTCGGGCACGGTGACCGTGACCCCGCGCGGGGCCGGCCGCGCCCGGGGCGTGCGTGTCGAGCTGGTCCTCGCCGAACAGGTGCCGGCCCGCCTGCCGGAGATGCCGCTGGAGGAGGACCGCGCCGAGACCACCGTGGTGGCCACCATGGCGGTGGCCGGGCCCCTCGAGGTGGAACCCGGCGCGGTGCTGCGGCTGCCGTTCACCATCCGGCCGCCGCTGCCGCTGCCGGCCCCGTCCATCAGCGCGCCGGAGTTCACCCTCCGCTGGCTGCTGCGTGCCGTCCTCGACCGCCCGGGGCGGCCGGATGCCACCACCACGCTGGAGCTGTGGGCCGCGACCGCGCCCTGACGAGTAGGGAGGAGACGTGATGCGGGCCGACGAACGGCACGAGACCCGCCCCCACCTGGAGGTGCGCCGCGGCCACGCCGACGCCTGCACCGCCGTGCTGGCGCTGACCGGAGCGCGGTCGTGACCGCCGGCACCGCGGGGAACGACGCACTGCTGGAGGCGGCGCTCAACCTGGCGCGGTTCCACAAGGAGCACGAGCGCTTCTACGCCTCGGCTCCCCTGGAGACGGCGCTGGGACTGCAGCGGCACGCCCGTGCCCTGCTGGCACTGGCGGACCGGTGGACCACCGTGGAGCCTGCGGCCCATCGGGCTGTGAGCCCCTTCGCGGGTACCGAGGACCTCAACAGCGAGGCCGCTACCGCGCTGGACGGGGTGCTGTTCATGGAGGGGGAGGGCCGCCCGGCCGAGCTCACCGCGATGATCGGCGAGCTGCGCGCTGACGCCGAGACCTTCGCCGGCGGCGGGGAGTGGCTGGCGACCGCGATGCAGGCGTCGTGGCAGGTGGCCGCGTCCATGCTGCAGTTCGACGAGCTGGCCGACGTGATGGGGGAGCGGCACCGGATCATCAGCAACGACTGGCTCGCCGCGCACGTGCAGACCCTGATCGGGACACTGCTGGCCCGTGCCGCCGACATGCTCGAGCGCATCGAGCTCACTCCCGCGGCGGTGCGCGCCGACCTGGCCGGGCCCCGGGTCGCTCCCCGCCGGCTGTACGCCGCCGCCGAGGTCGTCTCCCGCGCCGCGGACCTGTGCTGCGAGTCCGCTGAGCTGGTGCACGACAACGAGCGCCGCTGGCGGGTCACCAGGGAGCGCACCGAGCAGCTGGTCCGGACGATGACCGCCGGCGACGGCCCGGCGCCGTCCGCCACCGGTGGCGGCGCACCGGGCGGCCGTGGTCAGCCCGTCGCGGACACGACGAGCGCCGCCACGGAGACCACCCCGCCGGAGGACCGGTGAGACCGGCCGGCGTGACCGCCGCGGCCCTCGGGGCCGCGGTCACCGGCTACGCGGGGCTGCAGTGGCTCGGCCGGACCTGGGGCGCGACCCGGGAGGAACGCCGACGGCGCCTACCGGGAGACGACCTGTGCGCCGCGCCGCAGGCGACCACCACGCACGCGATCAGCATCGACGCGCCCCCGGAGCACGTGTGGCCGTGGCTGGTGCAGATGGGCTGGGGGCGCGGGCAGTGGTACACCGCCCGCTGGGTCGACCGGCTGCTGTTCCCCGACAACGGGCCCAGTGCCGACCACCTGGCGGCCGAGTGGCAGGACCTGGAGGTCGGCGACCGGGTCCTCGACGGCGCCCCGGAGAAGCACACCGCGTTCGTCGTCCGGCGGCTGGAGCCCAACCGGCACCTGGTGCTGCACTCCCGCGAGCACCTGCCCCCGGAGTGGGCCGACGAGTACGGCGCCGCCATCGACTGGAGCTGGGCGTTCGTGCTCGACCGGCTGCCCGGGGACCGGACCCGGTTCCTGCTGCGCAGCAGGCTCCGCCTGCAGCCGTGGTGGGTGGAGGCGTTCTACCTGGCCGTGATCGTCCCGGCCGACTTCGTCATGGCCCGGCAGATGCTGCGCGGGGTCAAGGCGCGGGCGGAGGCGACGACTGCCGAGGACCTGGTCGCTCTCGGCTGACCGGACGCCGGTCCGGGGGCCGGGCCATCATCCCGCGAAGATCGTCTCGGCGGGAGTCGCCGAGGTGGCGCTTCGTCTGCGGGCGAATCCGCGGGGCGACCGTTCGCCTGCGGTCGTAGCCGCCAGGAGATCCGCCGGTCACGCTCGCGTCGTGACCGCGTCACCAGCGCAGCGGCCGCTGGATCACCGGCGGGCCGAGGTGTCGCGCCGCGCTGTGGCAGCCATCCGTGCCGCCGCCGCGGCTGCCGCGGAGGCGGCGCTGACCTACGACGACGTCGCGTGCACCGCGGAGGCCGCCTGCCGCGCCGACCCGTTCGGGCTGCACCGCGACCGGGCAGCCCGCATGCGCCGGCGCGCCGAGGAAGAGCGGCGCGAGGCGCTGCGGATGTGGGCGCGGGCCGACGCGCTCGAGTCCGCCGCATACTGACCGGCAGTTCCCCGGCAGGCGAACCGACACCCCCACGAAGCGCAGCCGCGTGCCCGCCCGGTCGGCGCCGCCCGCGGCCGGGGAGTTCGCTGACCGCGGGTCGCCGCGTGCGGCCGGTTTCCCGGACACGCAGCGCCCCGCTGAGCCCAGGCGGTGGCCCTCCGCACGCGGCGCCCCACGAGCAGGCAGCGAGGGCACCGGTGGGCGCGATGGCCGACAGCTGGGGGCAGGCGCAGCGCGCAGGGGCGACGAACCGGTCCGCGGTGGCGGCACGTCGCGCCGCTGCGGCCGAGCGGGCCCGGCGCTCCGCGGTCGAACTCGTCGCCGAGGCCGGCGCCTGCCAGCAGCGGGCGGAGGCGCTGCGCCGGGGACTGGAGGGCCGCCGGATGCGGGCCGCACGAGGCGGCGGCTCAGGTGCGCAGGGTGGAGCTGGGCAGCACGCCGTAGACCGCGCGGTAGCGCTCGGTGAACCGGCTGGGCGTGAAGCCCCAGCGGGCGGCGACGGCGGTCACGGTGACCCCCTCGCCGGGGGTGGCGTCGCATAGCTGCCGGTGCGCCTGGGCCAGCCGCACCCGGCGGAGGTAGGCGGTCGGGGTGGTGTTCCGGTGCCGACGGAAGGCCAGTTGCACCGCGCGGGGGGTGACGTAGGCGGCCCGGGCGATGTCGGCCAGGGAGATGTCGGCGTCCGCGTTGGCGTCGATGAACGCGATCGCGCGGCGCAGCGTGCCGGGGTGGGCGTCGGCGCTGTCCGCGGCCGCGGCCGCGGGTTCGGCAACGGCGGTGTTCGGCAGGATCGTCAGCGCGGTCGCGGCCAGCAGCCGTGCGGCCGGCCCGAGCAGCAGCGGCGAGGCGGCGGCCTCGGGCTCGGCGAGCAGGTCGTCGACGAAGCGGGTGACCTGCCGCCATCGAGCAGCTCCGCCGGGAGCGGCCTGCGAGGCGGTGAACCGCCACGGCTCGTTCGTGGCAGGAGTGCCCTGGGCGACGTCCGTGAGCAGTGACTGTGGGAGGGCGACGCTGAGGGTCCGAGCTTCATGACTGTCGGCGACGGCTCGGGTGTCGGGGTGATTGGCGATGAACACGTTCCCGGGCACGTACCGCTCGAGGCCGTGCCCGCGGTCGTACCCGATGGCACCGGCGACGGCTACGGAGATGAGGACGTCGTCCTGGCCGGCCAGGTCGAACGTGAGGTCGGCGGGCACCATGACATCGCTGATGCTGAATGCACCCGCGTCCAGCATCCTGACGCTGGCCTCCCATCTGGTGTCCGGGGAAGCCTTCAGCTGCAGCCGGCCGCCGAAGAGGTCGTCGATGAGCTCTCGCGCCTCGTCCGGGTCAGACGTGGCGTACTCGTGCCGCCGTAGTGCTCCCGGTGTGGGGGTTCCCATGCCGCCCTCCTCTCCCGCTCGTGAGGCGATGCCAACTCGCAGGGCGATGTCAGTCCCAGGACCATCAGGTGCGCAGGGTGTGGGCGGGGGTCACCCCGTAGGCGGCGCGGTAGGCGGCGGCGAACCGGCCGGGCTTGGCGAACCCCCAGCGCAGCGCGATCGCCGCCACCGTGTCCCCGGCGGTCGGGTCGGCGGCCTGCAGCTCCCGGTGCGCGCTCTCCAGCCGCACCCGCCGCGCGTAGCCCATCGGGGACAGCCCGAGGTGGCGGGCGAAGGCCAGCTGCAACGCCCGCGGGCCGACCCCGGCGGCGCGGGCGATGTCGGTGACGGTGATCGGCAGCGAGGCGTGCGCGTCGATGAACGCCACAGCCCGGCGCACCACCGCCGGCGCCACCGCGCCGGCGCCGGGTAGGTGGCCCGAGGTCATCGTGGTGTTCGGGAACGCCGCCAGCGCGGCCGCCGCCACCAGCTCGGCCAGCTGCGCGGCGACCAGCGGCTCGGCCAGCCCGCTGCCGGGGTCGGCCATCTGCTGGTGCACGAACCGCATGAGCCCCAGCCACGTGCGGCGCATCGGCTCGGACACCGGGCTCAGCCCGTCGAACCGCACATCGGCCCCGGCGACACCCAGCCGCTCCTCGGCCACCCGCTCGATCACCGCCAGCGGCAGCCGCACGATGCCCACGTCCACGTCGTCCCACTCGTTCGTGAACGGCACCCCGGTCGGGCACCGGAACACCACGCCCGGTCGCGTGATGACCTGCTCCCGGCCCGCCACGTACCGGCACCCACCGCTCACCGGACTGGCCACCACGAGGTCGCTCAGCGGAGCGACCGCGCAGCGCATGCCCGCGGTGAACCGCAGCCGGTCCGCGGTCAGGTGACCGGCCGTTGCCGACCGGAGCTCGCAGGTGAACGACCCGCGGACGCCGGAGAACGCGAGCGGACGCTCCGAGCGGTAGAGGTCGGTGAGCACGGCCTGGGCGACGTCCGACTCCCGGATGGACAGCTCGACGACCTCGACCGGCATGACGCGCCTCCCTGCGCGCGCTTCTGAGGCCGTGGCTGGGCCGCCGCCGGCAGAGCCGGCCCAGCCGACGGTAGCCGCCGACACCCGCTGTGCGAAGCCTTCGCCCCGCAGCGCAGTGGATGCCGCTTCGCGCCCGCACTCGACGGAGTACGGCCGGGCCGGCGGACGGGGCCACCCAGGTGGGCGCCGCAGTCACGCTCGCCGCCGCGATCTCCGGCTCGCATGACGCCATCGTGGCGCTCGCCGACAGTGCGCCGACTGCCGCCTCGGGAGGTGGGGCACGATTCCGTGCGTGACCGTTCCGCTTGCTGCTGATGACGACCACCACCGCCTCGAGGTGATCGCGGCCCAGATGGAGGCCGTCATCACGAGCGCGCCGTTCGGCATCGGACTGTTCGACCGGGAGGTGCGGCACGTCCGGGTCAACCCGGTGCTCGAGGAGATGAACGGGATGCCCGCCGCGCAGCTGCTGGGGCGCACGCCCGCGCAACTGCACCCCGGCGTCGGGGAGGCGGCCGAGGAGATGTACCGGCAGGTGATGAGCTCGGGCACCCCGCGCCGCGACGTGCTCATGACCGGCGCGGTGAGCAGCCGGCCCGACGACGTGCGGCACTGGAACGCGAGCTTCTTCCCCGTGCAGCAGTCCGGGACCGTCATCGGGCTGTGCGTCATCGTCGCCGACGTGACCGCCGAACGCCGCCTGGCCGCGGCGCTGGCCGAGTCCGAGGAACGGCACCGCCGCTTGGCGCAGGACCTCCAGAGCAGCCTGCTCCCCCCGCGCCTGCCCGCACCCGCCGGTGTCGACCTGGCCGCGGTGTACCGGCCGGCGCAGGTGATGTCCGCTGTCGGCGGGGACTTCTACGACCTCGTGGAGCTCGGCGGCTCCTCGTGGCTGCTCGTCATCGGCGACGTCGAGGGCAGCGGTCCGGTCGCCGCCTCGCTCACCGCCGCGTCCGCTACGCGATCCGGGCAGCCGCCTTCCGCACCACCGATCCGGCGGACGTGCTGGCCACTGCCAACGCGGTGCTGATGCGGCAGGGCGCGCCCGCCGGAACCTGCACCGCCGTCTGCGTGCTGGCCGAGCGGGCCGGGGACCAGCTGCTACTGCGCTGCGCCTCCGCCGGGCACCCCCTGCCGCTGATCCGCCGCGCCGGCACCGGTGCGCTCGACGAGCTGGGCACTCCCGGACCGCTGATGGGCGCCCTCGATGATCTCCACCTGCCGGTGCGCACCGCGGCGCTGGCGGCCGGCGACGTGCTGCTGCTGTACACCGACGGGGCGACCGAAGCCCGCCACCGCGCCGGGACCGGGGCGATCGAGCTGTTCGGGGAGGACCGGCTGCGCGCACTGCTGGCAACCTCGGGGACTGCCTCCGCCGCGGCCATCGCCGAGCGGATCGAGGCCGGCGTGCTGGCCTTCCAGGCCGGGCAGCCGGCCGACGACGTCGCCGTCCTCGTCCTGCGCGCCACCGACGGCAACTGAGCCACTGGCCGAGCACCGACCAGCAGGTCGGTGGCCCGGCACCTGGCCGAAGACACCCCGCGGCCCGCACGGGATCCGTCGGTGTCGGGGCGAGGAACGACCGGCCGGCGGGAAGCCGGCGGTCGACCTGCAGCCGGCCGACGCTGGCGAGGGCCATCCCCGAGCTCCTCAGTCGGGCGGGAGGGGCAGCAGTCCAGTAGCCGTGTCCGGGTCGAGCGCGCCCGTTCGCGGATCACCCGGCGTCCAGTGCGCCGGTCGCCGGCGCGGCCAGCACCGCCCGCCAGGCTCGGGCCAGGTGGCGGGCTCCGGTCGCGCCGATGGGCCCGAGGAACAGGCGCCGCACCCCGTCGAGATGTGTCGGCGTGGCCTCGGCCAGCCGCTCCAGCCCCGCGTCCGTGATCGAGGCCAGCGTCGTCCGGGCGTCCTGTCCGGCCCGCCGGCGGGTGAGCAGGCCGGACCGCTCCAGGCGCTCGGCCAGGCGGGTGAGTCCGCTGCGGCTGCGCATCACCGCGTCCGCGAGGTCGGACATCCGCAGTGCACCGGCAGCAGATCGGCGGTGCGCTGGGCGTGGCGGTGCTCGCGACTGTGGCCGCCGCGCGCACCGTCGACCTGCTGGCGCAGGAGCAGCCGCCGCTCACCGCACTGACCGCAGGCTTCTCCCTCGGCTCCACCGCGGCCGCACTCCTCGCCGCGCTCGCCGCGGCGGCGGGCGGCCGGACCCCGCCGACCGCCCGTCACCCCACACCGGTGACCGTCGCAGGAGGCGCGATGAACTCCATCAGAACGACCTCTGGGGGCGACGTCCAGGAGCCGGCGCCCATCGGGGTTCCCCGGCGTCGGATTCGGCAGTCACGCAGCACCTCGGCGGTGAGCGCGCGGCGTCGGCGGCGTGCAGGACATCGCTGTCCGCGCCAGCACGGACATCGCCTGGCCGATACCACGCCGCCACCGGGGGCCGGCTGCCCAGCCCGGCCGTCGACTACTCCAGCCAGCGGTGCAGGGACTTGCGCCTCGCGGCCCTCCAGGCGGTGGCGAAGTGCTCGTGCGACTGCGCGCCGCGTGCCTCCTCCTGCGCGTGCAGGCGACCGTAGAGGAAGGCCACCTCGGTGGAGGGGGCGTGCAGGGCCAGGTCGCGCAGCCGGTCCCGGGTCAGCACGGAGTCCTGGTGCTCCCCGAGTGCCTCCTGGACCGCCTCCATCGCGGTGGCGAAGGCGGCGGCGTCCTCGCCGAAGACGGGTCCGACCGACTCGGCGGCGTAGCGGGACTGCTTGGCCGCCTTGCGGGCGTCGTGCCACAGCTCCTCCTGCTCGGCACCGGCGGGCAGCCCCTGCGCCGCCTCGACCAGGTCCCGGACGCGGTCGAAGGTCCGCGCGACCAGCGCGGGAAGGGTCTTGCTCGCGCGTGCCCGCGCCGGCTTGCGCAGCGGAGGCTGCTCGACCAGCTCCTGCAGCGACGTGAGGATCCGGTGGTAGCGGTCGCCGTCCAGCTCGGCGAGCACCCGGTCGTGCGCGGCGCGGTAGGCGGCGTCGAGCTCGGCGCGCGTGGCGTCGGCGCCGGCCGCCACGGATGGCCCGGTGCTCTCGGCGTGGACGGCGGTGCGCACCCGGTCGCTCATGACCTCGGCGTCCCGGGCGGCACCGAGTTCGGCGGCGAGCCACTTGAGCTCGTCGCGCAGCGGGCGGACGACGGCGGGGTCGAACAGCGGCTTGAACGTGGTCAGCGCGCTGCGCAGCCGACGGGTGGCCACGCGCATCTTGTGCACGGCGTCCGGCGCGTCGAGCCGCACGGGGAGGTCCTGGGCCCGCACCTGCGCGACCTGCTGGCGCAGGTGCGCGAGCACCACGTCACCGGCGTTCGACCTGGCCGTCAGGCCGCCGCCGGCGTTGGTCTTCCGGCGGGTGCGGCGTTCGGGTGCGGCTCCGTCCAGGACGCGGGCCGGCGTCGAGGCGGTCGTCGCGCTCAGGCCACGCTGCCGGAGCTGCGCGTCGAGCGCCCCGACCCGCTCGGTGGCGCCGTCGCCGGGCTGCACCACGATGTCCCGCCACCGCTCCGGCGCACCGGCCGCCTCGCCGTCCCCGTCGAGGGTGAGGAGCCGCTGAGCCGTGACCCGGTCGTCGGTCACCTCGAGGAGCACCTGCCCGCTCGGGTCGCTGAGCCGCCGTACGGTGCGCTCCGTGGTGGTGCGGGCGACGGGTTGCAGCGGCCTGCCGAGGGTGTGCGCCCACACCATCGACTGCAGCTGCTCGGGCACCGCGCGCGGCGTGCGGCCGGGCGGCACCCGGCCCGGGGGGAGCCGGATGTCCGTGCGGCGGGCGCTTCCAGCCGGGACCTCGAGGTGCCAGCCGGCGTCCTCACCCCCGGTGCGACGGCACAGCGTCAACCCGACGGCGGTCAGCTGCAGGTCGGCGGTGTCGAAGTACACGGCCTCCAGCCGGTGCTCGGCGGTCACCCCGTCCGACAGCGGGACGTCTCCCGGGGGCACGGCGCCGGCGTCGGCCACCAGCTCCACCAGCGACGGCAGCTCGAACGAGTCGTCGGCCGTGTACCTCACATCGACTTCTTGATGTACGGCAGGCATCGCACAGGTGTACACCGGTCGGGTGGAGCGTGCGCCTGCTCAGGCTCATCCCGGGGTTGGCTGAGACGGCGTGCAGACGGGCGTGCATCCCGGGACGTCACCGCACCTGGCGGTGTCGGCGCGATGGCCTACGGTCCGCGCAGTCGCCCCGCCACTGCCCCCCGGATCTGCTCGCAGAGAGGGGGCACCCGGCGTGGTCTCGCCCCCCAGCCCGGGCCGGGGAACGGGGAGAGGCCCTGGTCAGTCGCCTGACCAGGGCCTCCCTGCGTGGGGTGAGTGACGGGGCTCGAACCCGCGACACCCAGGATCACAACCTGGTGCTCTACCAGCTGAGCTACACCCACCGCGTGCCCTCCCGGAGCGCGCGGCGCCGGGGGCAGGCACGAGGATACCGGAGCCGGTCAGCCCTCCGACGCAGCCGGGGGTGCGGCGTCGGGTGCGGTGGCCGGCAGGGTGGCGGCGGCGGCGGCGAGGACGTCGGCGAAGGAGCCGGCCACCTCGCCGGCCGCGCGCTGGGCCTGCGTCGTCGACGGGCCCGGCGCGTCGACGAACAGCGTCCGGCGGTAGTAGGCGAGCTCCCGGACGGACTCGACGATGTCGGCCAGCGCGCGGTGCGCCAGGCCCTTGGGTGGCTGGGCGAAGTAGACGCGGGGGAACCAGCGGCGGGCCAGCTCCTTGATCGAGCTGACGTCGACCATCCGGTAGTGCAGGTGGTCGTCGAGCTCGGGCATGTCGCGGGCGAGGAAGCCGCGGTCGGTGCCGATCGAGTTGCCGCACAGGGGAGCGGTGCGCCGCTCGGGCACCCACCGCTTCACGTAGGCGAGCACCTGCTGCTCGGCCTCGGCGACGGTCAGGGTGGAGGCGCGCACCGCCTCGGTCAGCCCGGACCTCGCGTGCATCTCGGTGACGACGTCGGCCATGTCCTCGAGGTCGGCGTCGTCGGCGTGGATCACCAGGTCCAGACCCGGGTCGAGGACCCGCAGCTCGGAGTCGGTCACCACCACGGCGACCTCGATCAGCTTGTCCTTGGTGAGGTCCAGCCCGGTCATCTCGCAGTCGATCCAGACCAGGTGCCCGCCGCTCTCCGCCACGGCGACCGACCCTACGTCGCGCCCGGCGGTCCCGTCCGTCCCGGCCGTCCGCGCGCCCGCGACTACCCCACCCGCCACACCGGCGCCACTCAGGGCACCGGATCGGCCGTCTCCGCAGGTAGCCTCGCCGCATCCCGTTCCGATACTCCTGGAGCCCTGCCGTGCCCCGACCCGATGCCCCCGCGGCGCCCGCCCGGACGCTGCCGCCGGCACCGGCCTCGCCGGCCGCCGCTCTCCGGCACCCCGTCGCGCTCGTCCGCTGGCTGTGGGCGGCCTACGGGACGCCGGGCCGGCCGGGCCGCCCGACGGGGGAGGCCGAGCTCCGCTGGATCTACACCGCCTGGCTCGGCGCGTTCCTGCTCAAGATGCTCGGCTCGTCCTGGGACGTGTCCTGGCACTTCAAGTGGCTGCGCGACGACCTCGCGCCGCCGCACCTGCTCAACTCCGCGGGCACCGCGGTCGTCATCGCCCTCGTCGCGTTCCACAGCTACACCGGCTACGGCGTCGACCGGCGGGCGCTGCGACTGATGCAGTGGGGGATCGCGACCTTCCTGGTCGCCATCCCGATCGACATCGTCAACCACCGGGTCAACGGGCTGGACATCACCAGCTGGAGCCCCAGCCACGCGCTGCTCTACATCGGCACGGCGATCATGCTCGCCGGGGCGATCCGGGGGTGGTGGCTCTCCGCCGCGCCCGGCCGCGTCCGCGACCTGGTGTCGCTGGGCCTGTGGCTGTTCTTCGTCGAGAACGCGGTCTTCCCCAACCAGCACCAGGAGTACGGCGTCCTGTCGCTGCGCGCCTACGAGGCCGGGGCGACGACGGCCGAGCAGCAGCTGCTCGACTTCGCCGCCGCGCAGGGCCAGACGCCGACGATGTTCATGCTGCCGGTGCCGTCCTGGGTGCACCCCGCGTGGCTCCTCTGCGCCGGCCTGCTCTCGCTGGTCGTCGCCCGGCGGGTGGTCGGCCTGCGCTGGACCGCGACCGTCGTCGCGGGCACATACCTCGCCTACCGCGCCGTCATGTGGGCGGGCCTGGTGGTCATCGGCTTCCCGCCCTCGGTGCTGCCGCTGGTCCTGCTCGTCGGTGCCGTGTGCGTCGACCTCGCGGTCACCCACCGGCTGCCCGGCTGGAGCGCGGCCCCCGCCACCGCCGCCGCGGTCTACGCCGCCGCCTGGCTGTGCGACGCGGCGGGGGTCCTGCCGCCGTGGAACTGGTCGTGGTGGTCGATCACGCTGGTCGTCGCGGCGTTCACCGCGCTCTGGGCGGCGGTCGACGTCGTCGCCGGCAGCCGGGCGTACGCCGCCTGGCTGGGGCCGGTCGGACCCGGCCGGGCGGCCGAGCCCGTCCTCGCCGGCGCGCCGGCCGACGGCGGCGCGCCGACCCGCTGAGGAACGGGACCGGCCCGTCACGTGTCGGTAGCGTCGGGTCCCGGCCGCCGGCCCGGGCCCGCTCCGCACCCGCCCGTGTGCCCGCCCGTGCGCCCCTGCACCCCACCCCCCGGAGGACCACGTGCTGCCCCTGACCCCGGTGCCGCCGCAGACGGCGGGGGAGCGTGCGCTCTACGCCGAGTTGACCCGCTGGGACCGCGGCGGCGCGATCCGCGGCGCCGTCGTGGCCTCGCTCCCCGTCGTCGACGGGCCGATGGAGCGGCGGTACTCCGACGCCGTCCTCCTGGTCCCGGAGGGCCTGGCGGTGGTGCGCGTCGCCGAGGTGGTCCGCCAGCGCGGCGTGGTCACCGTGACGCCCGAGGGGGCCTGGACGATCGGCCCCGGCGCCGGACCGGATGAGGTCCTGCAGCTGGCCGGCGGCGGCTCGACCCCGCTCGACGGCCTCATGCGCGCCGGCATGGACACCGCCGTCCGGCTGCGCCGGGCCGGGCTGGAGCCGGGCCGGATCGCCCGGGTCACCGTCCTCGTCGGCGACCTCACCGGGCTGGACCCCGCCGACGGCGACCTCGGCGACGGCGACCAGGTCGCGCTGCTGGAGACGCGCTCGCTGCTGCTGGGCATCTCCCGGGCGGCCCGCTACGCCGGCGTGGACAACCCCCGGCTGTGGACCACCGCCGACGTCCGCGCCGCGCTGACCGCGCTCGGCTACGAGGGGCGGGGGCCCACGGTCGAGGAGCTCAACGGCGAGGGCTTCCCGTACTCGCCCTACGTGCTGCGCCGCCGTGAGCTGCTCGCCCCGGCGGCGATGGCCGCCTCGCCGGCCCTGGGCGGGGTGTCCTCCCCGCCCGCGCCGGCCCTGCCGTCGCCGCCCCCGGCCGCGCCCGCCGCTCCGGCGGTCCCGCCGGTGCCCGCCCCCGCCGGCCCGCCGGCCGGCCCGCTGGTCGACCCGGTGGCGGCCGCCGCCGTCGCCGCGGCCGCCATCCGGGCCGACGAGGAGGCCGCCGCCCGGGCCGCCGCCGGCCTGGCGGCCGCCGCTCCGGTGATGCCCACGCCGCGCCCGGCGACCGCCCGGTTCGACGCGCCCGCCGTCGAGTCCGGCGCCGGGGCGCCGCCGGCCGGCATCGAGGACACCGGCGGGCTCGGCGGACTCTTCGGTGGCTCCTCCGGCGGGGACGACCGCCCCGAGGCCGCGTCGTGGCCGCCGGTGGCACCGGCCCCGGTCGCCGCGCCGGCACCCGAGGCGCACCTGCCCACGGCCCCGCCGGCCACCTTCCTGTCCGCCGAGGCGCCGCCCGCCCCGTTCGTGGGACCCCGCCGCCGCACCTCCGCCGCCCGCCGCCGGCTGGCCGTGCTCGCCGTCGCGGCCCTGGCCACGGTCGCCCTCCTCGTGGGGCTGGTCGCCGGGCTCACCGGAGGCGGGGAGGAGGCGGCCTCCGCGCAGGAGCCGCCCGCCGCGAGCAGCGCCCCGGCCGCGCCGCCCTCCGCGGGCCCGACGCCGGGCACGGCCAGCGTGCTCGACGGCCGGACGTTCCTCCTGCAGCAGGTGCAGGTCGACGACACCTGCGTGGGCAACTCCTACGGCGACGTCGCGAGCTCCTTCGAGACCGCCGACTGCACCGGGCTGGCCCGGGCGCTGTGGTCGACCGACGTCGACGGCCGGGCGGTCGTCGTGTCGGTGGCCAAGGTCGACATGGGCGACACCGTCGCCGCGCGGGCCCTGCGGGCGCTGGCCGACACCGACGGCAGCGGCAACGTCAGCGACCTGCTCCGCGAGGGCGTCACCTACCCCGGCGCCCCCGCGCAGCTCTCCGGCGCCGAGTACGCCAGCGCCGTCGGGGGGAGCCTGGTCACCATCGTCGAGACCGCCTGGGCCGACGGCGGCCCGGGCGACCCGGCCGACCTCGACCTGGTCGCCGGTGCCGGTCTCGCGCTGCCGATGCCCGTTCCCGCCGCCGACTGAGGCGCCCTCCAGGACGGCCCCCCTGCAGGGTCCCGCCACGAGCTCGCGAGTGGTGGGGGGCAGGAGGGGTCCTTCGTCAGGCGGTGACGTCGACCAGCACCTTGCCGACGGCGCCGTCCTCGACCGCGCGGTGGGCCTCGGCGGTCCCGGCCAGCGGGTACACGTGCAACGGCAGCCCCGCGTCGTCGCCCACCCGCACCGCGCCGTCGAGGACCGCGGCGTTGACGTCCTCGACGCCGATCACCTTGGCCCGCTCGGGCAGGGTGTAGACGTAGACGAAGCTCCACCGGGCGTTGGGCACCATCTGCGCGCGCACCGGGATGGTGACCTCGGCGCCGCCGTCGTCGGCGTACACGGCCACCGCCCCGTGCATCCCGATCACCTGCGCGTCCACGGCGGCGTTGCGGGCCGCCGACACCTCGACGACGACGTCGACCCCCCGCGGCGCCACCTTGCGGACCTCGGCGACGACGTCCTGCTGCCGGTAGTCGACGACGTGCGAGGCGCCGGCGGCCGCCGCCAGCTGCGCCTTGCGCGGACTGCTCACCGTGGCGACGACCGTGGCGTCGGCCCGCCGGGCCAGCTGGATCGCGGCGTTGCCGACCGCGCCCGCGCCGCCCTGCACCAGCACGGTGCGCCCGGTGAGCGAGCCGGGGCCGATCCGGTCGGGCACCGACTCGCCGAGGGTGAGGCAGCGGTGCGCGGTGAGGAACGGGATGCCCAGCGCCGCGCCCAGCTCGAAGGACGGGTCCGCACCGAGCAGCACCGCCTGCCGCAGC
The DNA here is from genome assembly GCF_054050195.1 of Geodermatophilus sp. SYSU D00710. Taxonomy (NCBI): domain Bacteria; kingdom Bacillati; phylum Actinomycetota; class Actinomycetes; order Geodermatophilales; family Geodermatophilaceae; genus Geodermatophilus; species Geodermatophilus sp. SYSU D00710. The sequence continues at coordinate 6,795 of NZ_JBJGYX010000002.1, read as the reverse complement.
GGGACGACGGTGTACTCGGCGGCGGTGCCCCAGGGGCGCTGCCAGGCCGCCTCCCACACCCACACGCGCTGACCGGTGACCGCCGGGTCGACGCCCCGGCCGACCGCCTCGACGGTGCCGGCGCCGTCCTGGCCGGGGACCTGGCCCTCCGGCCCGGGCTCCCTCGTGCGGCGGGACTTCCAGTCGGTGGGGTTGACGCCGGCCATCGCGAGGCGCACGAGGACCTCGCCGGGGCCGGGCTCGGGGGTGGGGCGGTCGGTCAGCTCGAGGACCTCGGGACCGCCGGTCCGGGTGTAGGTGACGGCACGCACGGCACGGGCCTACCCAGGTACGCGGGGGAGTTGTGTACGACGGCGTTCCGCCTGGTCAGGCGGCCGGAGGTGTTCACCTGAGGGGCCTTGTGCGGGCAGTGACGGATGCGTCACGCTCGTGCCTGGCCCGCACCGTGGCCGCCGGAGGGGGAGGCGCGGGGGGACGGCTGCGGACGCCCCGGAGGTCGCCGGTGTCTCCTGTCCTGATCCGTCAACTCGCCGTCGAGTTCCTCGGTACCGCCCTGCTGGTCGTCGTCGCGGTCGGCGCAGCCGTCGCCGGCATCGACGACGTCGGCCCGCTGGGCGTGGCCCTGGCGTTCGGTCTGACCCTGCTGGCCCTCGCCTACGCGATCGGGCCGATCTCGGGGTGTCACGTCAACCCGGCGGTCACCCTCGGCGTGCTCCTGTCCCGCGGGATGACCGGCACCGAGGCGGCCTGCTACTGGGCCGCCCAGTTCGCCGGCGGCATCGCGGGTGCCGCGGTGCTCGCGCTGCTGACCAGCGACTTCGGCGAGGTCACCGACCAGACCGGCGCCCTGGGCTCGAACGGCTGGGGCGAGACCGTCAGCGGCGGCGGCGCCTTCGTCGTCGAGGTGCTGCTGACCTTCGTCCTGGTGGCGGTCGTCCTGCTGGTCACGGGCAAGGCGGCGGCGCCGGGCTTCGCCGGCCTCGCCATCGGTCTCACGCTCGGCGCGGTGCACGTCGTCGGCACCCCGCTCACCGGCACCTCGGTGAACCCCGCCCGCTCCCTCGGGCCGGCGCTGTTCGCCGGGGGTGAGGCGCTGTCGCAGGTGTGGCTGTTCATCGTGGCGCCGCTGGTGGGCGCCGTCCTCGCGGTGCTGGTCGTCCGGGCGCTGTCGGTGCCGACCCTGACCGTGGAGCAGGCCGGCCCGACGGTCACCCGGGACGAGACCGGCGTGCAGGTGCCGGAGGCCGACACCGACGGCGACGGCACCCCGCTGCCCCGCGCCCGGACCCCGGAGGAGGCCGGGGACCCCGACCGGCGGGACCGCGCGCCCAGCTGAGCCGGCGGCCGATCCGGCGCCCGCGGTCAGGCCGTGGGCACCGGGTCGGCGGCCGTCGCCCGCTCGGCCTGGACGCGGCGCCAGTGGTAGACGTACAGCGGCAGGGCGATCAGCAGCGTGGTCGCGGCCCCCACCACGCCGATCACCTCGTAGCGGCGCTGGGAGTCCAGCGACTGCTCGGCGAGCAGCCGCTCCTGCTCGTCGTCGAGCATGGGGTCCCCGACGAAGCCCACGCCCGGGTCGGGGTAGGCGATGCCCACCACACCCTGCACCAGCTGCACGGCCGCGAAGATCGAGATCACCAGCGTGACCAGGCAGACCAGGTACAGGTAGACGTTGCGGAGGGTCAGGCGCTCGGTCACGGGGACTCCGGTCGTCGGCCGGCGTCGGCCGCCGGCGGTCGCCGTCATCCTGGGGACGGCGACCGCCGCGGCGGGCCCTGACGCGACCCGCCGCGGCCGAACCGTTACCGGTCCCGCCGGGCCGGGGTAGGGGCGTTGCGTGATGAGCGCGTGACGACGGAGGACCCCGCCCGCCTGGCCCGGGTCGTCCCGCGGCTGCACCGTGCCCTGCTCTACCGCCGCCACCACGGGCGGCTGCCGCCGTGGGGCGCGCCGCGGACGTTCACCGAGAAGCTCGAGCGGCGGATCACCCGTGACCGCCGCCCGCTGCTCGCGCCCACCTGCGACAAGCTGGCGGGGAAGGAGCACTTCGCCCGCCTCGCGCCCGGGCTGGGCGTCCCGCGGACGTACTGGACCGGCACCGACGTCACCGAGCTGGCCCGGGTGGAGCTGCCCGACCGGTGGGTGCTCAAGCCCAACCACTCGTGCCGCTGCGTGCTGCTGGGGGAGGGGCGGCCCGACCCGGCCGACCTCGCCCGGCGCACCGCCGGCTGGGTCGCCGAGCGCTACTGGCGCAAGAGCGAGGAGTGGGCCTACCGGCACGCGCGGCCGTGCCTGCTGGTCGAGGAGCACGTGGGCCCGCCGGGGGAGGTGCCGGCCGACCTCAAGGTGCTGGTGTTCGACGGCGTCCCGCGGCTGGTGGGCGTGCACACCGACCGGCGCGACGGACTCCGGGTGCGCCTGTACACCCCCGACTGGGAGCCGCTGCCGTGGACCTGGGGCTACCCGCCCGGGCCCGCCGTCCCCCGCCCGGCGTGGCTGCCGGACCTGCTGGCCGCGGCCGCGGCGGTCGCCGAGGGCTTCGACATGCTGCGCGTGGACCTCTACCACTCCGGTGGGCGGCTGTGGGGCGGCGAGCTCACCCCCTACCCCGGCGCGGGCCTGAGCCGCCTCGAGCCGGGCCTGGATGCCTGGCTGGGCGGCTGGTGGACCCTGCCGGGGTCGCTGCAGGCGCCCCCGGCAGGCCGCTCACCCCGCGGGGTGGTGCTCTCCGAACCGGGCTGATCCGGAACGGGGCCGGTGCCGATTGGGCGGCATGGAACTCGCCGCGCTGGACCGCCTCGGCCGCCACCTGCCCGAGGGCCGGCTGCTGCCCGACGAGGTGTGGCGGCGCCGGCACGCGGTCCTGCTGCGCCTGGCCGCCGTGCAGGCGCTCGCCATCGGTGTCCTGGCGCTCGCCCGCGGCTGGCCGCCCCTGGCCGCGATGGGCGCCGCGGCGGTGGCGGCCTACCCGCTGTCCTTCTCGCTCCTGCCGGGCGCCGGGCGCACGCTGCGCTCGGCCGGGACGACGGCGAGCCTGCTCGCCGCGGCGGTGCTGCTCGTGCACGTGTTCGACGGGCTGACCGAGGCGCACTTCGCCTTCTTCGTGCTCGTCGGCCTGGTGTCGCTGTACCAGGACTGGATCCCCTTCGGCCTGGCCCTGGCCGTCGTCGTGCTGCACCACGGCGTCGTCGGCACGCTGTTCCCGCACTCGGTCTTCGACCACGACGCCGCCCTGCGCGACCCGTGGGTGTGGGCCGCGGTGCACGGCGGGTTCGTGCTGGCCGCGAGCCTGGCCAACCTGGCCTCCTGGCGGCTCAACGAGCGGCAGGGGCTGCACGACCCGCTCACCGGGCTGGCCAACCGCACGCGGCTGGTGCGGGGCATGGCCCGGCTGCTGGAGCGCCGGCCCGCCGGCCGGGTGAGCGTGCTGTTCCTCGACCTCGACGACTTCAAGGACGTCAACGACAGCCGCGGGCACGCCGCCGGCGACCAGCTGCTCACCACGGTCAGCCGCCGGCTGCAGGCGTGCACGCGGGCGGGGGACGAGGTGGGCCGGCTGGGCGGGGACGAGTTCGCCGTCGTGGTCGACGGCGACGCCGACGAGGCCGCGGCGCTCGGTGAGCGGGTGCTCGCGGCGCTCGCCGAGCCGGTCGACGTCGGCGGCCGGCCGCTGTCGGTGCAGGTGAGCATCGGCGTCGCCGACACCGCCACGGCCGCCGACCGCCGGCCCGCGACGCTGCTGCGCAACGCCGACCTGGCGATGTACCGGGCCAAGGCGGCCGGCAAGAACCGGCTGGTGCGCTACGCGCCGGGCATGGCCGAGGCGGCCCGGTGCGAGGCCGACCTGCTCGCCGACCTCGCCGTCGCGACCCGGGCCGGGCAGCTGGAGGTCCACTACCAGCCGACCGTCGACCTGTCCGACGGCCGGACCACCGGCTACGAGGCGCTCCTGCGGTGGTACCACCCCACCCGCGGGCTCGTGCCACCGGCGGAGTTCGTCCCGCTGGCCGAGCAGAGCGGCTCCATCGTCGAGATCGGCCGCTGGGTGCTCCGGCAGGCGGTGCACCAGGCGGCCGCGTGGACGGCCGACTCGGGCCGCCCGCTCGGCATGGCGGTCAACCTCTCCCCACGGCAGCTGGCCGACGACGACGTCGTGGCGCTGGTCGCCGGCGCCCTCGCCGACTCCGGCCTGCCCGCCGCCCAGCTCACGCTGGAGATCACCGAGGGGGTGCTGCTGCGCGACGTCGACGAGGTCGTCGGCCGGCTCGCCGCGCTGCGGGCGCTGGGTGTGCGGATCGCCATCGACGACTTCGGCACCGGGTACGCGAGCCTGTCCTACCTGCGCCGGCTGCCTGCCGACGTCCTCAAGATCGACCGCAGCTTCGTGCACGAGCTGGGCGCCGGCGGCCGCTCCACCACCCTGGTCGCCTCGATGATCGAGCTGGCCCGCAGCCTCGGCCTGGCGGTGGTGGCCGAGGGCGTGGAGACGGCCCAGCAGCAGGCGGTGCTCGGTGACCTGGCCTGCTCGCACGCGCAGGGGTTCCTCTTCGGCCGCCCGCAGCCCGCGCCTGCGCACGACCCCGCCGACCAGGTGACGGCGGACGTCGTCCCCGCGCCCCGCGGCGAGGTCACGGCCGTCTGACCGGATCCGGAACCGGGTGGCCCGCAGCGGGACGGGTGCCGCTAGCCTCGTGCCGCACCGTGACACCCGTCACACCGTGCGTCACCCCTCGACGATGAGGACGGTCCGTGCACCCAGCTCCCGCATCGCCCACCCGTCGCCGTCTCGGCGGGATCCTCGCCCTCGCGACGGCGCTCTCCCTGTGCCCGCTCGCCGCCGGGGTCGCGACCGCCGCCCCGCCTCCACCGACGAGCCCGACGGCGCCCGACCTCGGTGTCGACGTCACCGTGTTCGACCCGAGCACGCCGGTCAGCGAGATCCAGGCGACGCTCGACGCCACCTGGGAACGGCAGCGTGACAACGAGATGGGGAGCGAGCGCTACGCCTATCTCTTCCGGCCGGGGACCTACGGCACCGACGAGCAGCCGCTGCAGATCAAGGTGGGCTACTACACCGAGATCAGCGGCCTGGGCGCCGAGCCCTCGGACGTCGTCATCAACGGCAAGGTCGAGACCTACAACCGCTGCCTGACACCGGACAACTGCATCGCGCTGAACAACTTCTGGCGCACCGTCTCGAACCTCACGATCGACGTGAACGCCGCCGGCCAGGACGGCTGCCGGTCCACCGCCAACTTCTGGGCGGTCTCGCAGGCGGTCTCGATGCGCCGCGTGCAGGTCACCGGCGGCACGCTGTCGTTGATGGACTACTGCACCGCCGGGCCGCAGTACGCCAGCGGCGGCTTCATCGCCGACTCGGAGCTGCCGGCCGTCGTCAACGGCTCCCAGCAGCAGTGGCTGACCCGCAACAGCTCGGTGGCCTCCTGGTCCAACGGCGTCTGGAACCAGGTCTTCGCCGGCGTCGAGGGCGCGCCGGACGACGCCGGGTTCCCCACGCCGCCGTACACCACGCTGGAGACCACCCCGGTCAGCCGCGAGAAGCCGTACCTGTTCGTCGACGACGAGGGCCGCTGGAACGTCCGGGTGCCCTCGGCGCAGCGCGACACGTCGGGCACCAGCTGGGACGAGGGGACGACCCCGGGGCGGACCGTCCCGATCACCGAGTTCCTCGTCGCCACGCCGTCGACGCCGGTGCAGGAGGTGAACAACCACCTGGCCCGGGGCGGGCACCTGCTGCTGACCCCCGGCACCTACGACGTGGCGCGCAGCATCGACGTCAAGCGACCGGGCACCGTGGTCCTGGGCATCGGGCACGCCACGCTGACCGCGGTCGGCGGCGCGGTGCCGCTGACGGTGGCCGACGTGCCCGGCGTCGTCGTCGCCGGCGTGACCGTCGACGCCGGCACCGTCGAGTCGCCGGCGCTGCTCCGGGTCGGGCGGCCGAACGGGGACGGCGGGCGGTCGGACGCGGCCGACCCGACGACGCTGTCGGACGTGTACTTCCGCGTGGGCGGGCCGCACGTCGGCAAGGTCGACACCGCGCTCGAGGTCAACAGCGACGACGTGCTCGTCGACCACACCTGGGTGTGGCGGGCCGACCACGGCGTCGAGCCGTTCACCGAGGGGTACCTCGGCGACACCGACCGCTGGCGCACCAACACCGGCCGCGTGGGCGCCGAGGTCAACGGCGACCGGGTGACCGCGACCGGCCTGTTCGTGGAGCACTTCCAGACGCACAACACCGTCTGGAACGGCGAGGACGGCACCACGGTGCTGTACCAGAACGAACTGCCCTACGACCCGCCGTCACAGGCCGACTGGCAGCAGCCCGACGGCACGCTGGGCTGGGCCGGGTACAAGGTCGGCGACGACGTGCAGCGGCACGAGCTGTACGGCGGCGGCGTCTACGGCTACCAGCGCAACGCCGCTCCGGGGATCACCACCGAGCGCGGCTTCGAGGTGCCCGAGACACCGGGCGTGCGGCTGGAGCACGTGATGACCGTCCACCTCGACGGCATCGGGGTGATTGAGCACGTGGTGAACGACGTGGGTGGCCGGGCCGACGGCAGCAACCAGGGCCAGCCGCGGTACGTCGTCGAGTACCCGTGACGCGGGGGTGAGGCCGGGGGGGGGGGGGGGGGGGGGGGGGGGGGGGGGGGGGGGGCGGGCCGGGGGGGGGGGGGGGGGGGGGGGGGGGGGGGGGGGGGGGGGGGGGGGGGGGGGGGGGGGGGGGGGGGGGGGGGGGGGGGGCGGGGGGGGGGGGGGGGGGGGGGC